>JAYFQW010000004.1 GCA_034926675.1 Clostridia bacterium
TCAAACTCTCCAAAAAACCATCTCGCGATGACTCTTTCGAGTTTGTCGCGCTCTTATCTTCTCTAGTCGCCCGCAATTTCAAACTCTTGCTATCGACTTCAGGCTCCACGCTGTTTGGTTTTCAAGGAACATCCGCCGGCCCAATGCCGCCCCGCGCGGCTTGACCTCGTTTGCAGCCGGCAAGTATTTAATATACCACTGAACACATCCGGAGGCAAGCAGGGGACTCACAATAAAACTCGACCTATCTCTCCTATTCGCGATGACGCCGTCCTCTCTCCGGGATTGCGCCATAAAGCTCGATTAATCTCGATAGTTCTCTCTTTGTTACGTACTTGTGTCAGGCCGTCGCTCAATAGCAGGTCTCCTCGCCTTTTCCCTGTACAGCCTCGCATCGGCAAACCCTAGGAGCCCATCGGCATCCGATGCATCATCCGGGAATGTGGCCACCCCAACAGAGAGTGTCACGCCTGTCCCGGACAGTGCGCCTGACTCAGCTGAAAACCGCAATCGTGCGGCCAGCCCCGTTGCTTCCTCCTTTGTGGCTAAGGGCAGAAGTATTACGAACTCATCGCCACCGAACCTCACGACAGTATCGGACTGCCTCACGCCCGCCGCAAGCGAATTGGCGACTGCCGTGAGGGCCCTGTCTCCCTCTAGGTGCCCGCAGGAGTCGTTGTAGCCCTTGAAATCATCAACATCCATGAATATCACGGATAGGCGCTGCCCACGCTTCTCTGCCAGCGCAAGCTGGTTGCTCAACTCTTCGCGCAAACGGTTCCTATTGAATGCTCCAGTGAGAGGGTCCTTCACCGCCAGGTCCTTGGCGGAGCGATATCTCATCACCTGGGCCATTACCTCCGCAAGCGCCAAACCCGCCATGCCGATGGGGCTGAGTTCCCCAGCGCTCCCGCCCGCGCGGTAGCACCAAACATCGTGAATGACGACTGCTAGTATGAGAGGCGCCACGGCCAAGAGGTAAGCTGCTCGCTCACGCTTTCGAACGGCTGCAAGAACCACTACGTACACAAGGTAGACCGTTGCTGCTATCAGCGTAGCCTGGAAACCTGCTAGCGCCCGGGAGTAGACGCGGGCAGGAGTCACAGCCACCAGCATTGAGAACCCCACGCCGATGGTCTCAATCGCCACCACCAGCGGCCGCCATGTGTCAGCGCCGTACAAGTTCTCGACAAACATGCCTGAGAAGGTAACCGCCAGGCACATGGTCCAGTATTCCATCTTAAGCTGTACTTCCCAGTTGAAGCCAGGGGCGAAGCTCGTGAGGGCCACATCTCGTCCCAAGAGGGCTCTGATCGCCATGAGTAGGCTGAACAGCCCAAAATACAGGGCCGCCTTATCCTCGCGGTTGAATGCGTACGTCCAAATATACATCACTGCAGTTGCGAGGATGCAGCCGAAGATGAACATAGAGCGTGCCAGCCCACTCTCCCTCATCCGAACTACGTCCTGCACAGTCCCGATGTACATCCGCTGCCATGCGCCTCCGCGCCTATGATGGAAATTCGACACCTGCATCACAATGTCGATCACGCTATCATCAGCGAAAAGCTGCGCCACAGTGGGAAGGTATTGGGGCGATGACTCGGCTCTGCTGGCTCCCACAGTGCCGTTCTCGGCGATCAGGGCGCCGTTGGCCCACATCTTGTAAGCAGTCGATGCATATGGGATCAGAATGCCGACCCGCTCACGACCGTCTGCCACGGTGATCCGAAGCCGATAGGTTGCATATCCATCACCAGGAAGCAATCCCTGATTGTCCTCCAGTTTGATGCGATTCCACGGCGCGGGCAGGCTGGCGAAACAGTCAATAGCGTCAGCTCCTGCCGCCGACTCGCGCATCTTCCCGTCGCTGGCAGCGGCGAAACCAGAAGGTTCAATCAACTGCTTCCAGTGAAACTCCCACTCCCCATCCAGTGAGGCGACGCCATTTGTGTCGAAGTCCCAGCCTGATAGGTCCAGACAGCCACTCATCGCGGTCGGCCATTGCAGCCCTCTCGTCGCAGCAGAGTCTATGTTCGCGCTCCATCGGATAGTCGCCCATGCGATCAACATGGCGCCGCACAGGATCACCGCCTCAACCGGTCTGACTCCAGAGAGAATGCTCTTCCGCCTAGCTGCCAGCAATGCCACCCCCCGGTCACAGTCCCAACTGGGTGATCAGATCCATAGCAGCCCAGCTCGGCAGCTTGACCGGACACCAGTGGGTTCATGCGTGTCTCGTGGTAGTTCAACTATTGTCTCGGATGTCCTTCACAGGGGCCCAAATTGACACGGCCCATCTCGTCATGTGATGATGTCTGTAACATCATCACGAACTCGGCCTCCGCGGTGTGATGTGAGTGAGCTTCTATGCTGCTAGAGAAGCTAGGGCAGGCTCCACCCGGAGAGCACACCCAATTGGGGGGCGCGTGGAATGGAAATGCCCACAGATGGGCGCAGGATCGCAGCAGCGATGAGCGGAGGCGTCGACTCTGCTGTTGCCGCTGGGTTGCTTGTGTCGCAAGGTTGCAGTGTCATAGGGGTGACCATGCGGCTGTGGCATGCTCCAATGGTGGAGGATTGTGAGAATCTGTGCTGTTCCGCTGAGTCGGTTGATGCAGCGCGACGGGCTGCTCGAGTTCTCGGCATCGACCACATTGTCCTCAACGTGGCCGACGTCTTCCGGGATATCGTTGTAGCCGATTTCATTTCGGAGTACGCCGCCGGACGCACGCCGAATCCGTGCGTGGTGTGCAATGCACGCATTAAGTTCGGGGAATTGCACAGGCGCCTGATGATGTTAGGCGTCGACTTGGTGGCGACCGGGCATTACGCCCGCCGAACGGCAGATCCGATTTCCGGTAGATGGCTGCTTTCCAGAGCCGCCGACCGCGCCAAGGATCAGACCTATGTGCTCTACAGGCTCACCCAAGATCAGCTTGCGAGGTCTCTGTTCCCTCTCGGCGGAATGACCAAGCCCGAGGTGCGTGCAATCGCAAGGTCGATGGGACTGGATGTAGCGGAGCGCCACGACAGCCAGGAGATCTGCTTCGTTCCTCCGGGGATGTACCGGGACTTCCTGGCAGCCCAGGATTCGGCGCTCACAACGCCCGGGCCTATCATGGATCCGGACGGTCGCGTGATCGGCGAGCATACAGGTGTCGCCATGTACACAGTCGGCCAGCGTAAGGGCCTCGGCGCCCTGACCACACACCGAGGCCCACTGTATGTGCTCGAGATACGCCCAGATGAGAACGGGATCGTCGTGGGCCCTGAAGAACTGCTATACCGACGGTCGTTCGATGCCTGCGACGTTGCCTTCATTCCGTTTGATAGCCTTGAGGACGAAATCGATGTGACCGCGCAGGTCAGGTACAAGTCGCCCGCCGCCCCTGCGAGGATCTCCCCCCTGGGCAGGCAGTCGGTCCACGTTGAGTTCAGCACTGCACAGCGTGCCGTCACACCGGGCCAGTCAGTGGTGTTCTACTCAGGTGACCTCGTAGTAGGCGGGGGCGTCATACGCGGCAGAGCCAACAGATCCCGCTAGTCGTGCGCCCCGGGATGGCTCGCATCCCACAGCTCGCCGGACACCTTGGCCCAGTGCTGTGTGTAGCGCTCCTGCAAGTCCTCAGCCAACGCCTGTGGCGCACATCCCCCATCGCCAAGCTGAGTCGAATGCGCACCGGACTGGTTCAGTATCTCCACGAGCTTCTCAGGGTTGTCGATGAGCGGACACGGCCTCAGCATGTTGTCATTGAACGGCTGCAGGCTCTGATAGGACTTCATCAGTGGCGATGTGAGAACTTCCTTTAGACTTTTCTCATTGATGTTGTCCATGGCATAGTGGATGAACGCACAGGGCTCCACGTCGCCCGCGGCATTGATATGAAGATATCGCCTGCCGCCTGCGATGCACCCACCTGAGTACTCGCCATCATTCCAGAAGTCCACTAGGAAGATGGGTTTAGTCTCACGGAATCGCCGCACTGCGTGGTACATCATAGCGCGCTGTTCCGGTGTGGCCATCAGATCGAGATCCGGCCCTGCGCCAACAGGCACGTAAGTGAACAGCCATCCGAAGGAACACCCTTTTTGAACCATGTCATCAATGAAAGCATCGCTTCCGACGATCTCGGCATTCGACCGCAAGTAGCACGCAGAGAATCCGAACACGCACCCGGCCTCACGCATCATCTTCATGGCATGCGTGATCTTATCGAATACCCCAGGGCCTCTCCTTGCGTCGGTTTGCTCTGCTAGGCCCTCCACCGAAATCGCGGGGACTATGTTCCCGACCCTCACCATGTCGGCGACGAATTTCTCATCAATGAGAGTCCCATTGGTAAACGGGTGAAAAACCTGGTTCGGATGGGCTTCCGCGAGCCTCACTAGCTTGTCCTTTGCCACAGTGGGCTCTCCGCCGGACACCACTATGACGTAAATCCCAAGTTCCTCTGCTTCCCGGCAGACCCTGTCCATCACTTTGTAGTCAAGTTCGCGAGCACGCTGATAATCCCCAGCCCAACAGCCAGTGCATTTCAGGTTGCACTTCTCGGTGGGGTCCATGAGTATCGCCCACGGAACCGACGCTCCAAGCTTATCAGAGATCTCGCGCTGTTTCGGAACTCCCAGTAGCGATGCATTCACGAAGAAATTGACGACTACCTTCTTCAATATGTTCGGGCTAGTCTCTGTGAGCACGCGGACAGCCAGCGCCCGCCAGTTGCTTTCGGGGTCCTGAACCACCTTGGCCACGGCGCGCACCTGCTGCTTGTGGTTTTCCTGTCGCGCAAGTTTCTCGGCGAGCGCCAGCACTTTGGGCATGTTCTCAACAGGATTGCGGCTCAGGTAGCCTACTGCCTGGTTCACGATTGGCTTGATTAAATCAGTACTCGAAATCACGACAATCGCCTCCGTTCTAGGTCTACTGCATAGTACCACTCCTTAATGACACCGTTCTCCCCACGCATACGCCTCCATCAACCAACACTCGAAAGCCTTCGACGTTTTTCTTAATTGTATCATTCATTACATTTCAGCGCCAGAGCCGTTTTGCAGCGACAATGCTAAACCCCTGCCGTTGATATTGTCGCTATCCATCGGAACTCCGTAAGGCGCCCGCCCGACGCGTACGGAAAACAAAACGGGGCGCCGCCGTGCGCCCCGCCATTCCGATATTCGACCAACACTACACTCGTGATCCCAAGCCGATCGGCGCCTGCGGACAGGGGTAAGCCGGCCCGGGCGAGACTACTGGAGCACCCGGCCCCATCACGGGCACATACGGCATCGTACACCCTGGCATCGGTGTTGGCGCTGGCACTTGCGCTGGCGCCTCCCCGGAGTAGAGAGCCCTCGCGATCTCGTGCACTAGGTAGTAGATCTCATCGATCTTGTGCGCCTCGTCCTCCTCGTTCTTCAGCAGTCGGTGGAGGATCCGATACGACTCCTTTGCCATGTGCTTCTCTTCCCATTCATCATCGCCCCGCCAGGCCTCTCGGCCGCGCCAAGCCTGCCCGTACCCCCAGTATTCGGCGGGCCAACCCCATGGCCTCCCGTTCACTGCTCACACCTCTTCCTTCGTCTTCGCTACGCATGTGCGGCCAATAGTGGCCATCCACGCCATACTATGATGACGAGCAGGACAAGGTTCATCTCACAGCAGCACAAGGGCCTAGAGACTGGCAGTCGGCGCCAATGAACAAGATCATTCTCTTCCAGCCATGATCGATTGGATGCTCCCCACGGCAAGCCTGCGAGAGATGAGATGACCCAGGACGACAATCACGGCAAACAGCCCGTACCCCAGGGAAGCAGCGACTGCAGAGCTCATTCCGGCGAATAGACGGATCCTGGTGTAGTAGTGGGGGAACGCGAAAATCGCTCCTATGGCTGCAGTCCCGAGCTGCCCGATTCCCACAAGGATGAGAGCTTTCCCGGCGTCTCCCCGCTTCTGTGCGCCTGCAGAGCCGCTCACTCTGATCGCGAAGTTGGGCCTTAACGCATCCAACATCACCTGGAATGCCGCCAGCAATGAGACAGCGGCGTACGCCACGGGCAATGAGATATACAGCGGATACTGGGGAACCGATCTCACGAAGGCCGCACCGATCATGAGGATCGATACGATGAAGGCCGATGGGACGGCGCCCGCCATCAGCTTCGCACTGTAGTAAAGCCCTGGTCGGACAGGCGCGGACTTCAGAAGCCACAGCCCCTCCCCGTCCATGCTAATGCCCATGCTTGCAACCTGGCCGGTGGACACCGCCGCTAGCATTATGGTCATGAACAGGATCAGATCCCGGAACATGATCTCGGCCTCGGGGCCGGACTGGCGCGCGCCGAACGACATGTTGTACATCAGAAATGCTGCAGCGACGAGCGACACGAGCACGCCATACCACATGGTCGGAAGCCGCAGGTTCACAGTGATGTCTTTCGCCACAACACCCCAGACCTGCCCTGGATATCTTCCAATTAGTGTTGACGGCATGCTTGCCCCATTCGCAAGCGATTCACGGCGCCTCCCACTCTTGGCGCTATCCACCTCACGGCTGGACGACCAACCTCCGAGGAATGCGGTCGTGGCGAGGCGCGCAGCCATCGCGAACGAGCCCAAAGAGACTGCTGCAAGAGGCAGTATCGATTCCCACACAGAGAAGCGGAATCCAGGAGTGCCTAGGAGAGCGGTCTTGACCACCCACACGTGGGGCATCCACGCGATCTTGTCCAGCCCCCACTTCCCTGCCGACTGAGCCATGGCGACGAAGTCGATCCCGTTCGACCGGCTCATGTAGGCGCTGAAAACCTGCGACACCAGCACGAAGGCAAAGCCCATCACTAATGATCCAACAAGGATGAGTTGCTTCATCTTCTGAGAAGGTATGTATCTCATTATGAGCATCACTATCATCGCGACGACCGCGGTGAATAGCACTGCAGCCATGACCATGGAAAGAAGAGACGCGAAGTAGAACAGCGCCGGCGCTCCCATCCCGGCGCCGTACCCAGCCCAGATCGGGTAAACGAACGGGATGATCGCCATGAGGTTCGTGACAAGCGCGATCACCAGCTTGGCGCTTACTACTGATCCCACTGGAACCGGGGCCGCGAGCAGGAATTTCAGGTCGCCAGCTTCATACAGCGCACTGTGAACAACGGAAACGCCAGTCATGAACAGCATGATGAAGACTGTCATCGACATTGCTGCCAGGAGGTTCACTCCGATCACACGAGCGAGATCCGGGTAACCAGTAAGCCCTCTTGAGATGGCCGAGCTCAGCTTGTGAGAACCGACTCCAAGGCCGACCATTACGGCCAGGATCACCGCATATCCGAAGATAGCCTTGATGAGCCTGTTGGAACGTTTCTTGCGCGCGTCTCCGTGAACCGTTGCATTCCAGATCTGCCGCAGCTCTGCGCCTAGTATTATGAGGGTTCTGTTCATGCTCACTCCTCCAGATAGCGGGAGACTTCCGCGTAGTCGGATCCGCCAGTGAGCTCGATAAAGAGGTCCTCCAGTGTGGACGCCTCGGGGCGCTCAACACCGGAACTCTTAGCGGCTGCCTGCCTCAGATCATCCATCGTGCCCACTGCCAGCAGCCTGCCCTTTTGGATGATGCCCACCCTATCACACATGCGTTCGGCTATCTCGAGGACATGGGTGGACATGAATACGGTCACACCCTGCCCCGCCAGCTCCTTCAGGATATCTTTGACCATCCTTGCGCTCCTAGGGTCGAGGCCCACCGTGGGCTCGTCCATAAAAAGCGCCTTCGGATCGTGAAGCAGCGCACTGGCTATTACTACCTTCTGCTTCATTCCATGAGAGAACCCGCCCGTCTGCTCGAAAGCCCTGTCGGCAAGCCCGAACATCTCCAGCATGTTGCGGGCTTTTCTCTCCGCACGCTTTCGCTCCATCCCGTACAGGTTTCCCACGAACATGAGGAACTCCCACGCAGTCAGCTTCTCGTAAACGTTGGGCTGATCTGGAACGTACCCGATGAGCGCCTTCGCCTTGATGGGGTCTTTCTGCACATCGATTCCGTCGATCTCAACCCGTCCAGATGTAGGCGTCATTATCCCGATCATCATGCTTATCGTAGTGGTCTTGCCTGCACCGTTAGGTCCGAGAAATCCGAATATCTCGCCGGACCGCACCTGCAAGTCGAGGTTGTCAACTGCCGCCGTGTCTCCAAATCGCTTGCTAAGTCCAACAGCGGAAATCATAGGGCTTCCCTCCAGTTCATCACGCAGTCCAGCGGAGCAGTACTTTTCACAGACATGCCTATTGCTAAGCATAACGCGATTGAGTGGCGAGCGTCAACTCAACAACTCAACGACGTTGTACTCAGGGAAACGACAGTACAATACTTCAGATACTGTGGTAATATTGGGCGGAGGAACATGTTTCTCATATCACACCACGCCCATCGGGCTACATCGGCGATTCAGCGCGCCGAGAGGAGGCAGCACATGCAGATTGTGAGCGACCGTGGGATGGATGCATCAACCACACAGCTTGAGGGGCTCGATGTGCATCTGGCCCCACTCACCTTCACCCTTGATGGCAAGTCATACCGAAGCGGAGTGGATATCTCATCTGAGGACTTCTACACACTCCTTGACGAGAGCAAGAGCTACCCCATTACATCCCAGCCGTCTCCCGGCGATTTCGCTGATATCTACCGGGGCGTGGCAGCCGTTGACCCCGAAATCCTGTCAATCCACATATCATCCGGCCTCAGCGGAACCATAAACGCCGCCCGCATGGGCGCGGCCATGGTCCCAGAGGCGAACGTGACTTTCTACGACACCAAGACACTCTCCGGAGCTGAGGGGTGGCACGTGGAGGCGGCGGCGAAGGCCGCGAAGGCAGGCTGGGCTAAGGACGCGATCCTGAGGATGCTCGAGCAGGTTACGTCGCTCACCGAAACGCTTTACACTATAGCCACCCTGAAGTACCTGATACACGGAGGGCGCATAAGCCATCTGAAGGGCCTGCTCGCATCGGTGCTCAACGTCAAACCCATCATAGGCGTTGAGAAGGCGCGAGGGACCTACGTGAATGTGGGGCAAGCCCGGACTCTTGACCGAGCCATCTCAATGCTCGCGGATATGGTGGCGCAGAGGCTGCCAGCCGGGTCGGGCATACGCGTACAGGTCATGCACGGCAACAATCTCTCAGGCGCTGAGAACCTCTGCGCGCGACTTCAGTCCATGTTCAGCTGCACCTGGCTGCCTACAATGTCGATAGCGCCTGTGCTAGGCGCGCACACCGGCAGTGGACTTGTAGGAGTCGTGTTTGCTCCGGACGCGGCATTTCCACAGATTCCATAGGCAGGGGTTTTGCAGTGACGGTCTGCGCGACAAGCGGCCGGGAGGTGGCTCGGGGCCATGAGGGACTACTACGCGATCCTGGGCGTGCCCCCAAATGCTTCGGAAGCGGAGATCAAGGCAGCCTTCCACCAGCTCGTAAAGGTGTGGCACCCTGATGTGCGCCGTCGCCCCGACGCGCACGAGCGATTCATCGAGATCGGCGAGGCCTACGAGATACTGGTGGACCCCGTTAGGCGCAGCGAGTACGATAGAGTGCGCGCAGCGACAGGCCCCGCTTGGACCGCCCGAACCTCTCGCGGCCGAGAGTACGCCTCAAGCGAAACCGTGAACGAGGCCAGGAGGAGAGCGGAGCAGTACTACAACACGTCCATTGATGATCTACTCGACGAATTACTGAAGGCTGTGACCCACGCGGCTGTGGTAGTTGGCCGCGCTACCTGGTTCGGCGAGGACGACCGCTGCCCGATGCCATTCGGCGCCAGGCTCTGGATGGGGTTCAAGGGCATTCTTCTGATCACTATGGTAGTCCTCGCCCTCACTGGGATCCTAGCGCCAGTCTCGATCCCGTTCGGCATTCTGATCTTCAGGTCGCTCAGTCACAAAGGCCGCTTCGTCGGGCTGGAAACCTTCTCTGCCTGCGTCTTTCAGGCCCTGGGGATCATCCTTGCACTCCTTCTCGCTATTCTCGCCCTGCTCTACGCCATGGCCTGACCCCGTGCCTTGACCCCCGGTTCAGCGCGGGGATGATGAGTACTGCGACAATGCCAGCTGTAATGCTGGTGGCCGCGAATGGCGCGGCAGGCCCGTGCCTGCCGGCTAGCACTCCGCCTACCACTCCCGAAACCAGAAATCCAATGCCGCAGAAGTTCTCACAGAGCCCCAGCGCCCATCCGCGGTGCGCCGGGGAGACGCAATCCACCCCGAGCGCCATTGCCACTGGAGCACACGCCCCTGAGCACATTCCCATCATGGCAACTCCTGCGAACATGGCTGCTCCTGCACCCCCGTGCACCACTAGTGCAGATCCCACTGCGCCAAGGGCAAGTGCAGGCGCCATCACCACGCTCCTCCCTACTCTCTCCGATGCGGCGCCCGCAGGCCATGAGACGATAGTGCGCCCAGCCCAGAACAACGCCACGAGAAGTCCAACGGCCTCCACTCCCATGCCGCGCGCTTCCGCGAGAAGTGGAAGATAAGTCCACATCAACGCCACCATGAGGCAGAAAGTGGTGCAGACCGTCAGGGCAACCGCGAACCCTGGCATCGAACCAGGCAGAATCCGGGATGCCAGCCAACCTCGGCGTACCTGGGCGCCTCCCATATTCTGGGGTCCA
Source organism: Clostridia bacterium (assembly GCA_034926675.1). Classification (NCBI taxonomy): domain Bacteria; kingdom Bacillati; phylum Bacillota; class Clostridia; species Clostridia bacterium. Next base: position 10,674 of record JAYFQW010000004.1, read on the forward strand.
GTCCCCTGCGGCCACCCGTGCGAACCCGCTCGTCGGACCCGAGTGCTGCTCCTCTCCGTGCGCCGGAACGGACTAGTGGTCAACTTCCCTGTCGCCACCCCCGTCACTGACACGAGCCCGGCGGCAAGGCACGCAGCAAATGACGCCCGGTATCCGAATCGACCGGATATCCACCCGCTGGCCGCGCCTGCAAGGAAGGATGCCACGGGATAGGCCGTATAGATAATGCCCATGGAATGGCCTGCGGCGCCGACTGCCGCAGTAGATGCGGTCTCCATGGCAGGCCAGAACGAAGCGATGACTAACGAATCGAAGGCCTTGCCCAGCGCCACCGCGCCCAGGGCGCCAGAGAACAGATAGGTAAGGCCGGAGAGCGCGACTGCCGAAGCGGCGATGAGAAACATCCACTCCGCCCCATAAACATCGGACAGCCGACCCATCTGCACAGAGAACACGGCGTGCATGATTGATGCGGCGGCGGATATCATCCCGACCTGCCTGAAGGACGCCCCGACCGACTGGGCGTGAAGAGCGAAGACCGGCCCGGATAGCCCCGAACCGAGGCACACGAAGAAGGTCAGAATGGCGTACCCAGCCATCACCCTGTTCGCATCTAGACTTCTCGGCACGGACACTCCGACATGCTGCCCCAGCTCAAACCCCGCCTTTGCTATATATCCCGCGAAGCAATCCACCAAATCACGGCTGCTATCATCTTACCATCCATTAGGTCTCCGTAGAAGGCGTCGGTCCACATCGGCAAATACCCAATTGGCAAGCAGAATTATGCAGGAACACGGCGACCGACGGCGAAATGACAATCACCGATTTTGAGTAAGGAGGATCAGGTACATGAGGAAGCTCGGTCTTGTGCTGGCCACGTTGGCCCTATTGGCCCTGGCATTTCCACTCACCGCGATTCCAGCTGAGGAGCCCATCAAGATTGGCGTATGCGAACCAATGACTGGCTCGATGGCTGCAGGCGGCCAGATGACATGGGAAGGCATCGTCCTCGCACAGGAGATGCTCCCAACCATCCTAGGACGGCCTGTTAAGCTGATCCTCGCGGACAACAAGAGTGACAAAGTCGAATCCGCAAACGCCGTTGCCAAACTCGTTGAGCAGGACAAGGTCGTTGCGATCATAGGCTCGTACGGCTCCTCGAACACGATGGCCGGCGGAGAGGTTGCTGAGAAGGCCGGAGTCCCGATGATCTCCGACTCCGCGACCAACCCCATGGTGACTCAGGGTAAGAAGTTCATCTTCAGGGCCTGCTTCATCGATCCATTCCAGGGAGAAGTGATGGCCAAGTATGCGTTCAACAATCTGAAACTCACCAAGGTGGCCATCCTCAAGGACGTAGCGCAGGACTACTCTGTAGGCCTAGCCGCCTACTTCAAGAAGACCTTCACGGCGCTAACCGGAAACCCCAAGGCCGTCGTAGCCGAGGTAGCGTACCAAACCGGCGATCAGGACTTCAGCGCCCAGCTTACCCAGGTGATAAGCGCAAAGGCTGAGGCTCTATTCGTCCCGGGGTACTTCGGCGACATGGCTCTCGTGGCTAAGCAGCTCCGCGCCCTCGGGAGCAACATCCACCTGATGGGCGGAGACGCCATCGACGCTCCTGAGCTCGTGTCCATCGGCGGAAAGGCTGCAGAGGGCATCGTGTTCAGCACCTTCTACTCCGCAGATGCCCCTGGTTCAGCGGCTGCCAAGAAGTTCGTCGATGCGTTCAAGGCCAAGTACGGCAAGACCCCCAACGCCAATGGCGCTCTGGGCTTCGACACCTTCAACATCCTAGTGGACGCCATCCGCCGTGCCGGCTCAGCCAACTCTAAGGCCATCAGAGATGCGCTTGCCACCACCAAGAACTTCGATGCCGTGACCGGCCTCACTACAATAGATGAGTCTGGCGACGCGGTGAAGGATGCCGTCATCCTCAGGGTGGAGAACGGCAAGTTCAAGTACGTGGCGACAGTAAAGCCATAGTCTCATGATCTGACTACGCGACGCAGCGCGCAGGACAGCCTGCTCAACCGGCTGTCCTGCTTCATTACCCACACATGCCGTTTCCGCGTTGGTGTGCATCGCCTGCTGGGAGGTGTGCTCTTGACCTGGGCAATTTTCGTTCAGAACCTTGTCAACGGTCTGTCGCTGGGGAGTCTATACGCGCTGGTGGCCATCGGATACACCATGGTCTACGGTATCCTACGCCTGATAAACTTCGCCCATAGCGACATCTTCATGCTGGGCGCATATGCCCTGTTCTACTTGAAACTCATATTTGTGCTGCCGTGGTGGGCCGCGTTTCTGCTCGCCATAGTGATCACAGCGACGTTCGGGATCATGGTGGAGCGTGCAGCCTACAGGCCACTTCGAAGCGCGCCTCGAATATCCGCTCTGATCTCGGCCATAGGAGTCTCATTCTTCATAGAGAACCTCGGCATCGTGGTTTTCGGCGGACGTCCGAAACCATTCCAGGTTCCACCCTTCTTCGGCGACAGCTACGCCGTGGGCTCGGTGTACCTTCAGAACATCTCGTGGGTGGTCCCTGTTATGTCTATCGCCCTGCTAATGGGCCTCATGGCAATGGTATACCGCACGAGGGCAGGCCTCGCTATGCGGGCGATCTCCCATGACATGGAGACCTCTGGCCTCATGGCGATAGACGTGAACAAGACCGTATCTTTGACCTTCGGTGTTGGCTCCGCCCTGGCCGCAGCGGGGGGGATCATGTGGGCCCTGAAATACCCTCAGATCAACCCGCTTATGGGCACGATCCCCGGCCTGAAGGCCTTCATCGCGGCGGTCCTCGGAGGAATCGGAAGCATTCCCGGCGCCATGGCCGGCGGATTTCTCCTCGGAATGCTTGAGATCATGCTCGTAGCGTTCCTGCCTGCGCTATCAGGCTTCCGCGATGCCTTCGCCTTCATAATACTGATCGTCATCCTTCTGGCCAAACCCACCGGACTCATGGGCCAGGAGTTCAGGGAGAAGGTGTAGCCCATGGGAAATGGATCGATACCCGCAACGTCGCCAGGAAGAGACGGCAGCAATTCCATTCTCGTTGACCCGAGCGAGCAAAACGGGCAGCGCAATAGGACGAAACTGGTTCTGACCCTTGCAGGCCTGGTCGTCATCTTTGCCCTGCTCTACTGGCTCAATGGCGCGCTATCAGGCTACCAGCTGCGCATTCTCAGCCTCGCTGGCATCAATGCCATCCTGGCGGTGAGCCTCAACCTGATCTTCGGATTCACAGGCCTGTTCTCGCTGGGCCACGCCGGATTCATGGCAGTGGGCGCCTATGTGTGCGCTCTTCTGACCCTGCCGACAGCCACCAAGGAATCGATATTCCTCCTAACTCCGCTTGTTTGGCCATTCAACGCAATCTGCCTGCCGCCTCTGATATCTGTGATCGGCGGCGGCGTTGCGGCCGCGCTTCTCGCCTCCCTGATCGGGCTTCCAGTCCTTCGGCTCCGAGGAGACTATCTCGGCATAGCCACCCTGGGATTCGCCGAGATCATACGGGTGGTCGGGAATAACATACCATCAATAACCAACGGGGCCTTGGGGCTTAAGGGGATCCCGAACTTCGCGAAGAGCCTATGGTGGACATGGGGCTGGGCGATCGTCACCATATGGGTCGTATCCAGGCTCGTGAATTCGATGTATGGAAAGAGCCTGCTCGCAGTTAAGGAGGATGAGGTGGCGGCCGAGATCATGGGCGTGAACCTAACCTACCACAAGACGGTGGCATATGTCGTCGGCTCGTTCTTCGCTGGAATCGGCGGCGCGCTGTTGGGCAGCCTCATCACCACGATCGACCCGAAGACCTTCAACTTCATGCTCACTTTCAACATCCTCATCATCGTCGTCGCGGGCGGGCTCGGGAGCATAACCGGATCCGTCATTGCCTCTGTTCTGTACACGGTGCTTCTTGAGGCCCTGCGTCCAATCGAGGCCAGTTGGCGCCTTGGCCCGTTGGCAGTGCCTGAGATCCCAGGGCTCCGGATGGTAGTCTTCTCACTGGTCCTGCTGGTGATCATCCTCTTCTACCAGAAGGGGCTGTTCGGAGGCAGGGAGTTCTCCTGGGATCCGATCATCCGTCTATTCGAGCGGCGCAGAGGCGGAGGCGCCTCACGCGACAAATCCGCAAACTAGGGCGAGAAGAAGCAGAAGGAGACTGGATCGACCATGTCAGAATTGGCAATAGATCATGTGACGATGCAGTTCGGGGGTTTGACCGCAGTTCACGACTTCTCGCTTGCACTTGACGCGAAGGAGTTGGTCGGCCTCATAGGCCCGAACGGCGCAGGGAAAACCACCGTGTTCAACATGGTCACGGGGGTGTATGCGCCAACCTCAGGACGGGTGCTGCTTGCAGACCGCGACATCACCGGGTGGCGGCCCGACCGGGTGTGCAAGGCGGGCATCGCAAGAACGTTCCAGAACATCCGCCTAATGAAGTCGTTGAGTGTCATCGACAACGTCCTCATCGGCCACAGGGCAAAGCTGCGGTCATCGCTTGCCAGCGCTATCCTGAGGACTCCCGGGTACCAGCGCGAGGAGAGTGCGCTCTACAGGGAGTCGTTCGAGCTTCTCCGCTCACTCGGACTTGCAGGGTACCGGGATGCTGCCGCTGGAAGCCTCCCCTACGGAGAGCAGCGGCGCGTGGAGATCGCCCGCGCGCTGGCCACCAAGCCGCGGGTTCTCCTTCTCGATGAGCCGGCAGCGGGGATGAATCCCCAGGAGAGCCAGGACTTGTGCATTTTCATACAGGACATCCGGAGTAGATTCTCTCTGACTATCCTCCTGATCGAACATGACATGAGCGTCGTAATGGAGATATGCGAACGGATGGCAGTGCTCGACCATGGTGAGACCATAGCCATGGGCAACCCCATGGAGATCCAGACCAACCCACGTGTAATCGAAGCATACTTGGGGGTCGGATATCAACATGCTGGAAGTATCTAATCTCAATGTGTACTACGGCGGGATTCACGCCGTAAAGGACGTGTCGCTGACAGTAGAAGACGGGCAGATTGTGACGCTCGTGGGTGCGAATGGCGCCGGCAAGAGCAGCACACTGCGGGCCGTGGCTGGAATAGTGAAATCGAAGACTGGTACGATCAGGTTCATGGGCCACGACATCACGAGAACGCCCACCCACCAGATCATCAAATCCGGGCTTACTATGTCGCCAGAGGGCAGAAAGATCTTCCCCAACCTCACAGTCGGGGAGAACCTGGCTCTTGGGAGCTATGGACGGAATGACCGAGAAGGCATAGCGAAGGATCTCGAACGCGTGTTCAGGCTGTTCCCCAGGCTCAAAGAGCGACAGACCCAGCGAGGCGGCACTCTGTCAGGCGGAGAGCAGCAGATGCTGGCGGTTGGACGCGCGCTGATGTCGCACCCGAAACTCCTTATGCTGGATGAGCCATCACTCGGACTCGCGCCCGTTCTCACTGATGAGATTTTCCAGGTGATCGCAACGCTCCACGCAGAAGGCACAACGATCCTCCTGATCGAGCAGAATGCTTTCGGGGCGCTCAACATAGCTGATGTTGGCTATGTGCTGGAAAACGGGAAGATCGCACTGTCCGGGCCGGGAAAACAACTGCTTGAGAACGAGTTGATCCAGACCGCCTACCTAGGCAAGCGAAAGGCGGCAAACGCCACATGCTGAACATCAGTCACATTGATCCCGAGCTCTCCGCCGCAATCGACGGGGAGCTCTCCCGTCAGGACAACACGATGCCTCATCGCATCGGAGAACCTCGTTCCGCCCGCGATCCTCGCTGTGCAGGGGTCGATTCTAACGAACAAGTATGCTGAAGGATACCCGGGCAAGAGGCGCCATGGCGGGTGCGAGTTCATGGACACCGTAGAGTCCCTGGCCATCGAGCGAGCGAAGGCCCTCTTCGGGGCGGATCACGTGAATGCTCAGCCACACTCGACGCCGAGTTGAACACAGACGCACATCCCCTGCCCAGAGTGATCATGCCCACGGCGCTGCTTGCAGTTCGCCGCGGGCATTGGATTCTGTGACCTCCCAAAGAAGGGATTTCCCATGAGATGACCAATAGATACCTATCTGTTCCCGTGGAAGGAGGATGTGTGCGTTGCGTGGTCACCAGTCAAGCGTTCCGCGGAGGGCCCTAATCCTCGCCGCTGTCCTTGTCACTGCAATCCTGCAATCGGGGTGCAGTTCAGGCCCTATCATCTCATCCTATTCGGTGTCCGGGCGCGTTACAGACTCCCAGGGCGACGCCGGCCTCAACGGCGTCGTCCTTAGCTTCAGCGGCGGCTTCGGCACTGCCACCACCGATGCAAGTGGGTACTGGACGAAGTCCGGGCTCTCGGGCTCGGTCACCATCACCCCCTCCAAGCAGGGCTGGACCTTTGCGCCGCCCACAAGGTCAGTGTCTGGCGCTGCCAGCGATGTGGACTTCCAGGGCACTGAGATTCCAGTCACATATTCGGTGTCCGGGCGCGTTACAGACTCCCAGGGCGACGTCGGCGAGGTCAATGTCCTCATCTTCCTAGGCGGCGGATTCGGAACAGTGAAGACCAACGCTGCCGGATATTGGAGCTCAGGGCCAATATTGGGCAATGTGACCGCGACGCCAGCCAAATCGGGTCTGGTGTTCACTCCCCAGACCACAATAGTGAGTCAGGCTGCGAGCAACGTGAATTTCACATCTCAGCCGGCGCCGACAACGTACAGCGTGTCGGGTCGAGTTACCCAGAGCCAGGGCGGTGCAGGACTAATCGGAGTATCGTTCACCTTCACCGGTGGGTTCGGCAGGACGCAGACCGACTCTGCCGGATGGTGGTCCAAATCGAGGCTGTACGGGTTCGTGACTGTCACGCCCTCGAAGCTCGGCTGGACCTTCGCGCCCGGATCCATCGCGCTCACCGGCGCCACAACGAATGCGAACTTCAGTGCATCGCCAGTGACTGGCGGGGGTGCAGTCGGTCTCTCTGGGTCCCTGTTTCCAACACCAGGGGGTGATGCACAATGACACGGCATATGTTCAAGGCGTTCGTAGCGTGTGGGGCGGCGATGGTTGCCATTCTGCTGGTGTCTGGCTCTGTTTTGGCGGCGCCAGCGCCTGATATCGTCCACACTCTCAGCCAGCCTAGCGGCATCTCCTTCGAAGCGCGCCAATGGGGCGACGAATGGCTGCACGGCTGGGAGACCGTTGATGGATATACCATCATGCAGGACGAGGCAACTGAGTATTGGCACTACGCCCGCCAATCCTCAACCGGGGCTATTGAGCCATCGGGGCTTAGTGTGGGGATAGAATCTCCCATCGCATCCCTCGAGGTGCATATCCGCCCGGATAGCAGCAAGATCCGCAAAGCTGATGTGCGCGATCCGAACGCCGATGCGAGCGTTGTCCGGCCAAGCGGCACTGCGAATGTGCCGGTGATCCTCATTGAGTTCAAGGATCGCGCGCACACGCACCAAGCATCCGATTTTGAGGACCTTCTGTTCGGAGACCATCCGAGCATAGCTACAGGCCCGGGAAGCTTCAAGGACTACTACAGGGAAGTGTCGTACGGTCGTTTCACCGTGTCAAGCGGTCCAGCGGGCGTGCAAGGCTGGTTCACATCGTCTCAGAACCATGATTACTATGGGCGCAACATCGGTATGGAACGAGGAGCGGCGCTGGTCAGGGAAGCTATCCTTGCAGCTGATCCCTACATTGATTTCTCCGATTACGCCACGAGTGGGGTAGTCCCCACTGTGATGATAGTCCACCAAGGCCAAGGAGCTGAGGAGAGCGGCAATCGGAGCGACATTTGGTCCCATCAATGGTCTCTATTAGGCGCTGGGGTTGGCGTTGTGTACGCAGATGGTGTTTGGATAGACAGCTATGCGATCCAGCCTGAGCGCACCGCGACTGGCATGACAACCATGGGCGTATTCGCCCACGAGTTCGGCCATGCGCTCGGACTGCCAGATCTGTACGACACAGACTCGAGTTCGGAAGGTGTAGGAGACTGGTGCCTAATGGCGGGTGGGAACTGGAACCGCACATCTCAACCGGGGGACACGCCGGCCCACATGTCTGCTTGGTGCAAGTGGCGGCTCGGCTGGGTGAACCCAGTCCTGCTTAACCGGGGGCAGCGAGATTGGCATTTCGGTGCGGCCGCCTACTCCGACAATGTGGCGCTCCTGCTTCCAAACCCTGGCGGCCCCGCTGATTGGACCTGGGGGAACGGAGGATCTGGAGAGTACTTCCTGGTGGAAAACCGATTCAGAACCGGTTTCGATGCCGGCCTTCCCGGTTCAGGCCTCGCCATATGGCATGTGGACGAAAGCAAGACCGACAATAACGATGAGCAGCATAAGCTCGTCGATCTCGAGGAAGCGGACGGTCGCAACGACCTCGACCACAAGAAAAACCGGGGTGATGCTGGAGATTTGTACCCAGGATCCACCAACAATCGCTCTTTCTCGTTCTTCGACTACCCCGACAGCCGGTGGTATGACGAAAGGTCAACAGGCGTCTCGGTGTCCAACATAGGCGATGCGGGAAGTGACATGGCTGCAGACCTCCTCTGCCGCTACGCCGTCACAGGGGCGTCCTACGACGACATGGGTCTCGTGCTGCGTGCGCAGGGCAGTGACTACTTCGACATCCGCAAGGACTATAACAAGCTCGAGGATCCCAACCTCCTAAGCGTGTTCGGCACGGTGCTGATCAACTGCACCGACGATCTCACCGTCACCGCCCGGATGGCAAGCACACTGCGCAGCTTCGTCAGCAATGGCGGCGAGCTGTACGTTTCGGACTGGGCTTACCCAGTGATAACCTCGGCGTTTCCAGGGCAGATCGAGTTCCTCGGCGCCGACCCACGAATCGGAGTAGCAGGTCAGACAGTCGCGGCCAACCCACAAGATCCGGCCCTCGCCCGCTACATGGGCTCGGACCCCATTACCCTGCAGCTGGACCTCGGCTACTGGGCGGTCATGAAGAGTGCAGCGCAGGAGGGCGGTGTCATGCTGCGCGGAGATGTGCAGGTGGATGCGACGAATCCGCCGCGGTTCAGCGGAGCATCACACGCGTCTGTCGTCCAAGCGACGCCCAGGAGCGTCGAGGTCCTTCAGAATAGGCCCCTCGTGGCGAGTTTCACGTACGGGAATGGCGCCGTGGTCTATAGCTCCATCCACTACAGCGCCCAGCTGGTCGCAAACGCTCCCACGAATTCCGGCGAGGCGCTGGGGCTCTCGCACAGCACCGCGGCGAATTCTGCCATGGAGCGTCTGGAATTGTGGAACCTCTTGGCCACGACCACCGGCAGAGAGGCAAACGACGCCAAGGGCGCTATCGAGGCCAGGAAATTCGCGGTAGTGGACAAGATCATCGATTCCGCCGCTTCAGGCAACGAAATGGAATATGAGATCAGGCATGCGACCGGAGGAGCGCTCGTGCTCACTGCAGCGTCGGAATCTGGTCCGATCATGATCTCCCTCTGCCGCCCCGACGGCGTCATCGCCTCATCGGGCCGAGCGCGAGGAGATGGCCAGGAGACGCTGGTGCTTGAGGTCCCCGATGCTGCCTGCGGAACCTGGACAGTGAGGGTCCGCCCTGTGAACAGCGGCGAGACGAGCGCCGCATTCGTGATCTGCATCGGCGCCAAGGCTGGAGATCCGCCCGACCCATCTGTGAGTGAAGTCCGATTCGGACCTAACCCCGCCGGGTCGGCCTTGAACGTGTACTACTCACTGACCTGCGATTCCACGCTGACCGTGTACGACATCACTGGACGATCGGTGTTCACATGCGCCTTACCTGCGATAGGCAATCACGTGGCATGGGATCTCACCTCCTCAGGAGGTTCTCCCCTGGCCAACGGGCTGTATCTGTGCATCGTATCGAACAGCGGGGGTTTCGTGGGGCAGGTGTTCAGGCTGTTGGTGCAACGGTAGGCGAGCACAACACGACATATGCGCAGGACTGGGCGGGAGCATCGTACGTTTCACTCAGGGGGCTGGGACTTCCGTCCTCCTGCTTCCCATTTGAAGGAGATCGGAGGTATCCGCATTCGCGAGTAGAACCATCCTGTCAGTCACCCATGTGGGAGGAATCAGCTGAGTATGGATTCCGCAGATCAAGGCCTTTCGCGTTTGCTCAGGATGCTCACCGACAACGACTGCGAGGAACGGCGGAACGCCGTTCGGATGCTCGGTCGCCTGCGGGGACCTATGGCGATCAGCACACTCGTGCAGGTGTTGGAGAACGAGGAATCTGCCGGCGTGCTAGAGGCGGCAGCCAAGGCCTTGAGCGATATCGGTGAGGCTTCTGTCCCTGGCTTGGTGCGGGCTCTCGCGAGATCCCACGGCCAGTCCAGGGAGTTCATTACGCGCACTTTGGCCGAAATCGGCGCTCCCGCTGTACCAGAGCTCTCCCGCGGTCTGAGAGAAGCTAGGGCGGAAGACCGGATGGCAATAGTGGAAGCGCTCGCTGCGGTGGGGCCGTCCGCCAGTCACTGCTTGACGCAGCTGCTGGGTGATGGGGATCACGCTGTGCAGTCTTCCGCGACTGGCGCCCTTGGGAGGATGGGATACTCCGCAGTCCCACGTTTGAGCACTGCACTAGAGAGCAGGAATGAGACCGTTCGGCTCAATGCAGTTGCCGCGCTGGGCCTCATCGGTCCTGCTCAGGATGAACGGCTCACCGACTTACAGCCACACGACGGCTCATCCCCTCCAGCGCTGATCGCTCTTGCACAGGCAGCACAGGATGCAAGCCCACGCGTCCGTGCCGCTGCCGCGCACGCGCTCAGATGCTTCGGCGCCCAAGCATCTACGCTGCTCTGTCTGCTGAGCCAGGACCGAGACGAAGATGTGCGCCGTGCCACGCAGGGTATAATCGACGGAGGCGGGGCCCGCGCCAGTGACCCGCTGCCAACTCTGGTGAACGCTTTGAGAGACACTGAAGCCGCAAGGAAGAACGCGCTTGATGCTCTGGAACGGTTAGGCCGGGCAGCCGTCCCGGCCCTGTCCGACGCGATGAACAGCCCAGATGCTCATGTTAGGAGCGCCGTAGCCTGGACCCTCGGGCGCATGGGCACAAAAGCGGGCACGGCCTGGGAATCATTGGCCAGAGCGCTCGAAGACCCCGACGCCGATGTGAGGCGCGCGTCTGCGTGGGCATTGGGAAGGATTGGCGCAGAGGCAAGGAAGGCCGCGCCTGCCCTGGTCCGAGCCCTTGAAGACCCCAGCGCCGATGTGCGATCAGCGGTATCGACGGCCCTGCGAACAGTCTGCAAATGACGCATATCGGCTTACCTTTCTTGGGCTTGGCTGTAGCCTATCCCGAAGCTTACACCGGGATCACCCGTGAACACAATCATCCCGCCCGTCGCTCATCTGCTCGTCGCTTATAGACGCGGAAACGAGTCTGCGGTTCATGAGATTCCGGTCTCGCAGGCGGTCAATGCCGACCAAACCGGCATCGTCGCGCGCTCAATGCCACTCAATTCGACATTGACCACGGGGTCAGTGTCCATTTCGTCGACATTGACGGTCCGGTTCCCGCAGTCGAGGCACACGTGAACCGCATCGCGAGCCGGCCCGAGCGCGTTTCCGTGAGGTTTTCCGCGAAGGTGTAAGGATCTGACCCAGGCTATTCCGCAAGGTGGTCGAAACCGGATCAGCTCGGCTCATGTTCGTGGTGAATCGCGCGGAACGGGGGGTATATGCCGGCTTGAGTTGGCTCAAATTGGCCAAAGTAGGCGCGGCTATGCCACAAATTCGGCGAAGAGAGGTCGCCGGGAGCGCTTCTGGGGCGTCGCAGGGTCCGAAATCCCCCGTAGGCATGCGTTGTGGCGGTCAACCTGGGTCAGAAGCGCCCATCTCCCGCGAAAACCTGGTCGCTCCGCGTTCAGCTTGCACCTGGATACCGTGTTGGGTATGCGGCGCGTGCGAATCCGGGAGAAAGCTCGGACTCTGTGTTCGAGTGGAAGAACTTTCGTCCCTATCCCGTCAAGGGCGCCGAAGATGGGCGTCCGAGTGCTGAATGTGGGATGCAATATGCATTCCAGCGGGCAAAACGCGGATATGGGCAGCACTCGGACACTACCAAGTGCTGCCCATATCTATCGGCCCAGCTCAGGGGCCCAATTCATCATTCATGGTGCCGAAGGCGGGATTTGAACCCGCACGTCCTTGCGGACACTAGACCCTGAATCTAGCGCGTCTGCCAATTCCACCACTTCGGCACAACCTCAAACCCTATGCGGCTGCAGCGCCCGATGCCAGTCGGCCCCGCAGGCCTTACTGTGCAAGTATACCACGGCATTCTCCCGATGCGCAAGCAGAAAATGCCTCGAGCTTTCACTGAATGCGCTCCAGATGCTCTCCCGCGCTATGTGCTCGGAAACGCGAGGCACACGCTCACGCATGGCGCCCAGAGGCGCGAGGCGCACAGCCCTGCTTGATGGCGCGACCGGAGAGATGGTCCGAACTGATCCAGCGGGTGGTCAATGTCACTCCGCCAAAGAACAGAAGCTGGACCGAAAGTATCCACCCAGCGTCGCTCACCCGTCGGCGACCTCCATATCGCGAAGAGACTGCTGCCAGAACGGGGGAGTCGGGGCTCAGGATGGCTCGACACGCCATCAAAACACGTCCTAATGACGTAGTTGGTCAACTGCAGTCCAGCAAAACGCGAAGGCCGCAAGAAGAGTGACCAGGGGGTGGATCAAGACGGTCCACCCTTGGATCGGCGTGGCGTTTCGACAGGGAGAGAGCGGTGCGTTATCCGCCCGGCCCAACGCCGCTAGCGCTCGGGCAGCTAGGCCCCTGGCGAACGGGTGTGGCTCGTCGCTCGTCAGATGCGGTTTGAGAACACTCAGGGCTTCACCAAATCCTCCCCGGGGCTACGCAGCGTGCACCCTGTCGGAGTAGCTTCCCAGACGGTTCCGGCATTGCTGTCACTCCATCCTTACCACACGGCACAGCACTCTACCGAATCATGTTGCCGCAGTGTCAGTGGATTATGCCTGTCGCCGGATTACCCACGAAGCCCGCCCTATCTCAAAGATCACCTTCCGGAGGCTCTGGAGAGCTCATACGCCACATCGATAATCGTGTCTTCCTGCCCTCCGACTATCTTGCGCCGTCCGAGTTCCGCAAGGATATCCCGGGGGTCGACCCCGAATCTCTTAGCCGCCCGATGGGTGTGGAGCAGGAAGCTCGAGTACACTCCGGCGTACCCCAGCATCAGGCTGGCGTTGGATACCTGCTGAGGGCGCTGCATGAGCGGTTCCACAACTTGCTCTGCTGCGTCCATTGCCTTATAGAAATCTACTCCAGTGTCGTACCCGGCTCTGTCGAGCACTCCCGCCAGCACTTCGGTTGGAGCGTTGCCCGCCCCTCCGCCCAGCCCGCGCAGGGTAGCATCAACGTATGTGGCTCCGGATTCGATCGCAGCCAGCGTATTTCCGATCGCCAGCATGAGATTGTTGTGTGCGTGGAACCCGACGTCCACGCCGAGATTCTCCTTCACCAATCCCACTCGCGCCCGCACGTCATCTGGCATCATGGCGCCGGCGGAATCCGCGATATAGACGATCTCGGCCCCGTAGCTCTCCATCAGCTTCGCCTGCTCCAGCAGCTTCTCAGGCGAGACCATGTGGCTCATCATCAGGAAACCGACCGACCGCATGCCCAGGTCCCGTGCGAGCTTGATGTGCTGCTCGCTTATGTCTGCCTCGGTCGCGTGCGTAGCTACTCTCACCGCAACGGCCCCATGATCCCTGGCCATCTTGAGGTCTTCCTGAGTACCTATGCCGGGCAGCAAAAGCACCGCAAGTTGGGAATTGCTGATGACTCCGGCAACAGCCTTCAGGTATTCCTCGTCTGACGCCGCAGCAAACCCGTACTGCACCGATGACCCTCCGAGCCCGTCTCCGTGGCTCACCTCGATCATCTCCACCTTCGCGGCGTCGAGCGCGGTCGCTACGCGCCGGGCCTGGTCCGGCGTGAACTGGTGGCTCACGGCGTGCATCCCGTCTCGCAGAGTTGTGTCGACTATATGAATTCGCTTGCGCATCGTCATGCCTTGCAGTCTCCCTTCTTCAGGAGGTTCGCTGCCAGCCTCTCTCCCACAGCGCAGGCCGCAGCGGTCATTATGTCGAGGTTCCCGGAGTATTTGGGGAGATAGTCCCCCGCCCCGACCACCTCGACCATAACGGTGACCCTGTCCTCCTCAACTAGAGGATCGAACTTGAGACGGTATCCCGGGACATAAGACTGCACCGTCTTGACCATCTCGCGCACTGAAGCGACGATCCGCTCACCGTCAGGTTCATCCACAATAGCATAGACCGTGTCTCGCATTATGATGGGCGGCTCGGCCGGGTTCAGGATGATTATGGCCTTGCCCTTTTCGGCTCCGCCAACAGCGCAAAGCGCCCTGGCGGTGGTTTCAGTGAACTCATCGATGTTCTGCCTGGTGCCTGGGCCAGCGCTCTTGCTTGCTATTGTTGCGACTATCTCGGCATACTTCACCCGGGAGGCCCGGTTTATCGCCGCCACAATCGGAACCGTAGCCTGGCCTCCGCAGGTGACCATGTTCATGTTGTGAGTGTTCAGATGCGCTTCCGCGTTAACCGCCGGGACCACGTATGGACCGACGGATGCGGGCGTAAGATCCACAGCGAGCTTGCCCGCGCGTTCTAGCAGCGGAGCGTGAGCCAGATGCACCTTTGCGCTCGTAGCGTCAAACACGATCGCGATTTCGGGGTCCTCCAGAATAGGTCCAATCCCATCCGACGTAGTCTTGATGCCGAGCTGCCCAGCGCGCCTGAGACCCTCTGACGTGGGGATAATCCCCGACATCATGCGCAACTCCATGCGTTTGCTTCGAAGAATCTTATACATGAGATCGGTCCCGATGTTGCCGGGGCCGACAATAGCGACTCCTACTCTGTCCAAAACCTTAGCCTCCCAAAGACATCTCGGCTAACGGAAGCGCGCCGTTACGGTTCCCAAATGACCAAACTCGGCGCACACGGCGTCTCCAGGCGACACAGGCACTGCAGCGGTGATGGCCCCTGAGAGCACCACCTCGCCAGCCTTGAGGCCCACGCCGAACTGGCCCAGCTGGTTGGCGAGCCAGGCTACTGCCGATGCCGGATGGCCGAGCACAGCAGCGCCGGCGCCCGTCGACATGATCTCGCCGTTCTTGCGCAGCACCATCCCCGTCAGTCGTAAGTCGAGATCTCGAACACTGACTAGCCTGCCGCCCAGCACCAGGCGGGCGCTGGATGCGTTGTCGGCCACAGTGTCCTGAATGCGTATCTTCCAGTTCTCTATCCTCGAATCGACAATCTCGATGCAGGCTATCACAGCGTCCGTCGCCCGCAGAACATCGTACGCCGTGACGCCAGGGCCATGAAGATCCGTCTGAAGGACGAATGCTATCTCACCCTCGGCCTTGGGCTGTATCAGCTCGGATGAGTCGACGGATTCGAACTCGTCTACTACCATGGAACTCAGCAGGATGCCGTAGTCAGGCTGGCAGACGCCAAGAAGCGCCTGCATCGGCTTGCTCGTCAACCCGATTTTCTTGCCCACTATCCTGTCTCCCGACTGTGTCTTCCTGTGAATCGTCTCTGTTTGAACCGCATATGCGTCATCAATAGTCATTTCAGGCAAGCCCACAGTAATCTGCGCAATCGGCCGGCGCTGCAGTTCAGCCTCGATCAGCCGTGTTGACAGATCCCGGATCATCTCCTGACCCAGTCCTGCACAGCAGGAAATGCCCTCATGATCCAGACCATCCATTCCGGACTTCCTCCTCGTTCCTTTCATACTGCCCGCCGCTTGCTGCCTGCTGCCTTCACAGGCCAGGTCAACCGCGACCGCCCAGTTGTCTCGAGAGTCGTTCCGCCGCCTCTTTGACTGCGAGAGCCATCTCTCGCATCCTTGCCTCATCCATGCGCGACGAAGGCCCGGAAATGCTGATAGCTGCGACGGGACGCCCGGTATGATTCGTGACTACAGCTGACACACACATCACGCTCTCATCGAACTCCCCGTAGTCCTCCGCGTAGCCCTGTTTCCGGATCTTCCGCAGCTCCTCCCTGAGGAGCCCCATGTCGGTCATGGTGCTGCTAGTGAATGCCTTCAGCTGCTTCCCTTTGTACAACTCTTCGACTTCATCATCCGTCATCTCGGCGAGAAGCGCCTTGCCAACCCCTGTGCAGTAACATGGGAGCCTGGTTCCCACTTTCGAGGCTATCCGCACCGACCGGGCCGACTCTCTCTTCTCTACATACACCACATCGGGTCCGTTTCGCACCACGAGGTGGCAGGTTTCCTGGTACTTCTCCACGAGGGATTCCATAATGGGGGCGGCCAGGGACT
Organism: Clostridia bacterium; assembly: GCA_034926675.1. NCBI lineage: Bacteria > Bacillati > Bacillota > Clostridia > Clostridia bacterium. The sequence goes on from JAYFQW010000004.1 coordinate 27,070, forward strand.
GGAAGTCCATTTCTTCTATGATTCGGTGGCCCATTTCGAACAGACGAATGCCCAACCGGTATTTCCCGGTAGAAGTGACCTGCTCGACCAGACCACGCTGTGCAAGTGTATTCAGAATCCCGTACACAGTGCTCTTGTGCAGGCCGAGTTCTCGTGACAGATCACTCACTCCAAACTCGCCCTTGCTGCGTTCCAGTGCCTCAAGTATATCCACAGCGCGCATGACTGATTGGACAATGTTGTCTTGTTTTCCCCGACCGCCCACTGCTGTACCCTCCGTGACGCCAGTCCGGAAGAGGAATCAGTTCGTCTCCCGGTTGCTGATAATCCATGAAAGCCAGGCTCCGCTCAGGTTTCTCACATCGGCGAAGCCGCGTTGGGTTAGAATACGCGACGCGATATACGACCTAATGCCCGTCCTACAGTACACGACCGTTGGCCGCGCAGGGTCAAGTTCTCCGAGCCTGCGCCGGAGCTCATGCAGAGGCATATGCACCGCCCCCGGTATCATCCCTCGGCGGGCCTCCTCATCGGTCCTTACATCCACCAGCTGCAGAGCTGGGTCGTGAAGAATCTCCGCAAGACGAGATGAAGTGATGTTGCGCACTTCGTCTCTTACGATATTGCTTGCCGCCATCCCTGCCATGATCTCAGGGCCTTTGGCGGACGAAAACTGAGGCGCGTAGGCAAGGTCCAACTGCTCCAGGTCAAACACTGTCAGGCCAGCATATATCGCCGTCGCGAACACGTCTATCCGCTTGTCCACCCCAGCCTCTCCGGCTACCTGCGCTCCTAGCAGACGGCCTGTGTTCGACTCGACCGTCAGCTTTATGTGAAGCTCCGTACTGCCCGGGTAGTATCCGGCATGGTCGCGCGCGTAGTTATCCGACACGAAATGCGGAATGCTCGCTATTTCTGCGTCGTGCTCGGAAAGGCCTGTCTTTGCCACTACCGTCCGCCCGACGCGCACTATGCACGTTCCCAGAACCCCGCGGAAGACGTAATCAGCGCCAGCCGCGTTGGCGCCGGCCACCCTTCCCTGCTTGTTAGCGGGACCGGCGAGCATGCTCAGAACGCGCCTGCCGGTGAGCAGTTCCTCGCTCTCAACACAGTCTCCGGCTGCGTATATGTCAGAGTCGCTGGTCTGCATTCTATCGTTTACTGCGATTCCGCCAGCCCTGCCCATTTCAAGGCCTGCTCCGACAGCCAGTCTCGCATCAGGCCTCATGCCCGTCGCTGCCAGCACAAGCGAGCACGGCACCCTAACACCGCTTCCCAGCGCAGCGCCGGTTACGCGGTCGCCGTCCAAATCCAGTCCGACCACGGTGTCGCCCAATATCACTCTGACTCCCAGCCTGTCGAGTTCTTCTATCAACCTGTTGGAGAACTCAGCATCGACAACTGGCATCACCTGAGGGAGCCGCTCTACCAGTGTCACCGCGATGCCTCGCGCCGTAAGAGCTTCTGCGACTTCGAGCCCGATGAATCCTCCGCCAATGACCAGAGCCTGCTGCGGTTCGTCTTCTCGCAGGCATGCGCACGCCGCATCTACGTCTGGCACGGTTGAGAGAGTGAAGACGTTGCGCAAGCCGTCATGCAGTCCCTCGATATTCGGCACTACAGGCCGGCTTCCGGTAGCTAAGACAAGACGGTCGTAGTTCTCCGTGAATACTTGCCCGCTCTGAACGTCGCGTACAGTGAGCGTCCGCTTCTTCCTGTCGATTCCCTCAATGCTATGCAGTGGGCGGGCATCGATGTTGAACCAACCGTCGAAACGTGAGAATGGAACGACAAACAGATCCTCACGCTTCTCTATCTCGCCTCCTAGAAAGAATGGGAGCCCGCAGTTGGCGTAGGAAAGGTGCGGTCCCCTGTCGTATATCACGACTTCCGCGTCTTCGCTTATCCTTCGCGCCTTCACAGCGGCGCTGGCCCCTCCGGCGCCTCCGCCTATAACCACTATTCTCATAGCAAACCTTCCCTTTGTGGACCTTCGCCTTTTCGCAGTGAGACTTCGCACTGTAGACACTAGCCTCTGGATGGAGCGTGTCTCCTGGCGGCGGGGACCTTCCCTCGACAGGCAGGTTCCCCGCTCGCCCAGAACGGCCCCGGCATGAATATCGCCGGCCTGAATCTGACTAGCCGTGCAGCGCTTTCATCTGCTCTAGAGTCCTCGGGTTATCCAGTATATCCAGTATATACCCTACAGTCCAGCTCGCTGCTAGAGCAATAGTGCATCTATCCTTGCACAGGCATCCCCTGGCCTTTTCCTCTTTGGCGAATTCGGCCTTGGCAACCGGGTTCCACGAGTCCCACCACTTGCCCCACCGATTCCATGTCACGTCGCGGCACCGCAGTCCGCCATACTCATGCATGAACTGTTTGCCGATGGTCTCCGCAACGTTGTCGAACGCGATCCAACGGTTCATCTTGTCCTCCAGCTGCTCCTGACGACCTATCCCGGAAGCAAGGCTGATCGCGAAAGCCGTACCGGCCAGGGCGCCGCATGTGCCCCCGCCCAGGTTTCCGGTTCCGCCGGATAATCCGATAAGCCCCTTGAATATCTCGTCCTGCTCTTCTTTAGAGACCAGCTCTACGCCCTCTTCCCTGAGGGCGTCCAATGTGGCGCTGAAGCTGGATTGTGCGCAACCCCAGTACTTGGTAGTGTACTGCGCTGCGAGTTCCCTTGCGCGCCGCATGCATCTCTCTTTATCAGCCACGTCGATCTCCCTCTCTCTCGGCTTGCTCGGCGATTCTTGGTGTGCGACTTCTACTTCTCGTGCTCATCTATGACCCAGGTGAGATCCTGAGGATTGTGCACCATGTCCCATATGCGCTCGGTGGCCCATCCGGCTCCGTTGGCGATAGTGCACGCCCCGGGCGTCTGGCAATTGTGCTTGCTCGCGCATCCAAAAAGCTCCTTGTTCCTGCCAGGAACTCGAGAATCGAACGCCATGCCGAATATCTTGAGCTGCATGTCGCGACAGACAATCGAGCCGTACTTCTCGATGAATCTGTTGGCCACACCATCGGCCACGTTGTAGTAAGCGATCCATCGCAGCCCCTTGCCCTGCTGTTCGGTTACTTCTCTAGTGATGTTGCATGCCAAGCTAACTGCGAACGATGCTCCGGTGACAGCGCCGCAGGTTCCAGTATTCATATTCCCGACTCCCGCGGTCAATCCGACGAGCCCTCTGAACATGGTGTCTTCCAGTTCCGGAGTTGCGAGTTCCATGCCGAACTCGCGCAGCGCATCAACTGCAGCTGCAAAGGAGCAATGCGCACAGCCGACCAGGGTGGTCTGGTACTCCACGGCAAGCTCTCTTGCCCTCTGGATGCATTTCTCCCTGTTACCGTTGGTGTCCATGATTGTCCACTTCCCCTCAGTACTAGTTCTGTCCTCGAAACACCGCCCCGGTGCTAGCGGATGTAGCTAGTCTTGAATACACGCTCAGGTAGCCTTTCTTCACCTTGGGCGCAGGAGGTCTCCAGGCATCCAGTCTGTCGCGAAGTTCCTCATCCGGCACGAGCACATTGAGCTTCTTCTCCGGAATGTCGATCTCGATGATGTCGCCCTCCTGCACTACCGCTATTGGGCCGCCCGCCATGGCCTCAGGCGATATATGGCCGATGGCGATGCCTCTGGTGGCGCCGGAAAACCGACCGTCCGTAATCAAGGCCACGTCCCGGCCCAGGCCCAGTCCTACCAGCGCGGCCGTCGCCATCTGCATCTCCCGCATTCCAGGCCCTCCCATTGGCCCCTCGTAGCGGATCACAACAACGTCTCCTTTGTTGATCTTGTGTCCGAAGATGGCCTCCTCAGCCGCCTCTTCCGAGTCGAACACCCTGGCTGGCCCTTTGTGATGCCACGCTTCGCGCGCCACTGCACTCCGCTTGACCACGGCGCACTCGGGAGCCAGATTCCCTCTGAGCACAGCGATTCCGCCCTGGGCATGATAGGGATTATCCACTGGCCTGATCACGTCGGGCCGCCGAACCTGAGCGTTCCCCAGGATGCCTCCGATGCTCACCCCGAGCACGGTCTGCGCGTCCTCATGTATGAGGCCTAGTTGAGAGAGCTCCTTCATGACCGCCGGCACGCCCCCGGCTTCATACAGGTCCTGAAGGTGATGCGATCCAGCAGGGCTCATGTTGCACAGGTGTGGAGTCTTCTCGCTGAGTTCGTCGAACAGGTCGAGGTCGACGTGCAAGCCCAGTTCGTGAGCGATAGCCGGAAGATGCAAGACCGTATTGGTGGAACCGCCAAGAGCCATGTCCACGGCGATGGCGTTCTCAAACGCATCTCGGGTCATTATGGACGAAGGCTTCACACCCGTGCGCAGCAGGTCCATTATTCTCATGCCTGCGGTTTTGGCAAGACGGATCCTCTCTGCATACACAGCCGGAATGGTCCCATTGCCCGGCAGGCCCATTCCCAGCGCCTCGGTGACGCAGTTCATGGTGTTAGCGGTGAACATCCCAGCGCACGATCCAACAGTCGGACAGCCTCTGTTCTCGTATTCTCGAAGCCCCTCGTCGTCAATTCGCCCGGCTGCATACATTCCTTGAGCTTCGCCCACTCTGCTCACGTCGATATCCTCACCGCACAGCCTGCCCGCAAGCATCGGGCCCCCGCTGATCATTATCGACGGGATGTCGAGCCTGGCCGCAGCCATCAGCATTCCGGGCACAACCTTGTCGCAGTTGGGTATGAGCACGAGGGCGTCTAGCTGGTGAGCACAGGCCATGATCTCAACGGAATCGGCGATGTGCTCCCTGCTGGGCAGAGGATACCTCATGCCGCCATGTCCCATGGCCAGACCGTCGCAGACGGCGATCACCGGAAACTCCACCGGGGTTCCGCCAGCCATCCGTATCCCTGACTTGACGGCCTCCGCGATCTGATCCAGATGCTGGTGGCCTGGCACTATCTCGTTCTGCGAGTTGGCAACGCCCACTAGCGGGCGCGACAACTCCTCATCAGTGTAGCCGTTCGCCTTGAGCAGCGACCTGTGCCATGCCCTCTGGTAACCTTTCTTGATCTCGTCGCTCTGCATTTCGATACCTCCGTAAGCAGTAAGCGAGCTTAGTTGCCATCCTCGCCTAGCCCGATCCAGCCGAACTCTGACCTACAGGGCCGGGAAGAGAAGCTGGCCGATGACGATAAACACCATTGCCACAACCGCCACTATTGTACAGGTGAGAGTGTAGGTCTTGAGTCCCCCCGAAGTAGTGAATCCGGCTGTTTTGGCAGTGACCCAGAAACCGGAGTCGTTTATGTGGCCCAGGGCGATGCCGCCAGCGGAGGCCGCCATCGCTACCCAAAGCCCGCCGCCTCCCGTCTGTTGGAGCATCGGCGCCAGTAGACCGGCTGTGGTGATCATGGCGACAGTTCCAGACCCCTGTGCAAGCTTGATCAAGACCGCGACGATGAAGGCCAGCACCACCGGCGCAAGCCTCAGCGACTTGCTCGCAGCCACCATCACGCTGCCGATGTCGGTCTTGCCCAGAATCGCACCGAGCGATCCTCCCGCGCCTGTTATGACCAACACAACGCCTGCTGCAGACATTGCCTTGCCGATGGACTTGTCGATCTGGTCATGGCCTATTCGAGTTGAGGCGAGCACGTATGCAGCAATGGTGCCTGCTAGCATGGCCACGGTCCTATCGGACACGAACTTGACGACGGCAGGCACGTCTTTGCCGTAGATCGCCTGGCTTACAGTGCCGATCAGGATGAAGATCACCGGAAGAGCTATCGGAAGCATCGAAGCGAAAAAGCCCGGCAGTTCCTTGGAATCGAGAGTGGCGCTTCCGGCGCCGGCCATTATGTCGATGTCGACATCCTTCGCTGGATTCCAGAATCCGGGTCTGTCAACGAAGAAAGCCTTGTATACCAAGACTGATGCGATGAGTATGGGGATGCCAATCACGATGCCTACCCCTATCATCGTGCCTAGAGGAACACCGAGGATTGCGGCGGAAGCCAAGGGGCCCGGCGTTGGGGGCACGAAGCAGTGCGCTATTCCAGCACCTATCACTAGAGCGCCGACATAGTATTCGAGCTTCATCTTCGTCATCTGCGAAAGGCTAGCTGCAAGTGGAACGAGAATCACGAACACCACGTCGTAGAAAACCGGTATGGACACCAGAAAGCCCGTGAGCGCCAGCGCCCAAATGCTCCCCTTGATCCCGGTGAGCTTAAGGAAGGTTGATGCGATTGACTGAATGCCGCCTGAGATCGCGACTAATTCGCCCAGCATTATTCCGAATGCGATTGTGAGACCGATACCACCCATTGTGCCGCCGAAGCCTTGCGATACGGTCTGAACAGTCACGTCCAGCGGCAGCCCACATGCGATTCCCATGTAAAGCGCACCGATGACCAGAGCTATGCCCGCGTTGAGGCGGAGTTTCATGATCAGGAACAGCACCAGGAGAATAGTGATGACCAGGTGGACAATTACCATGGAATTCATGTGCTTTCCTCCTACTATTGTTGCCACATCGGATCAGTTCTGCGACCCTTGCCAACAAGACGATAGACAGATGCCATGGTAGATGGTTGTATCGCCCCCCTTTAAGCCGACGCACCGCATTTGACAATCCTTTGGCAGAAGGCGCCGCCGAGAGGCTGCACCATCCGTTTGCTATTGCCAAACAGCGTTTCGGTTAATAGGCATCCGCAAAGAACACAAGCACAATACCGGTGATACTGACACGCATGCTGATGGAGTAGTGTACCCGCTCAGTTGGGTATGGCATTGCCAAACGCCGTTCTGATTTCGGCTATATTGTATCGTACCAGTACCGACTGTCAATACGTATCTCGACTTGCGCAGAGCGTCTGTGATATTGTCACCCCGTAACGCGACTGAGATAATGTCACCCATGAACAAGGGGGACGTCATCCTGACGGAAAATGCCTCGAGCTTTCACTGAATGCGCTCCAGATGCTCTCCCGCACGCTATGTGCTCGGAAACGCGAGGCACACGCGCTATCTATATGCGAGGCACACGCTCACGCATGGCGCCCAGAGGCGCGAGGCGCACAGTCTTGCTTGATGGCGCGACCAGAGAGATGGTCCGAACTGATCCAACGGGTGGTCAATATCACTCCACCAAAGAGCAGAAGCTGAACCGCAAGTATCCACCCAGCGTCGCTCACCCGTCGGCGACCTCCATATCACGAAGAGACTGCGGCCAAAGCCGGGGAACCTGGGCTCAGGATGGCTCGACACGCCATCAAAACACGTCCTAATGACGTAGTTGGTCAACTGCAGTCCAGCGAAACGCGAAGGCCGCAAGAAGAGTGACCAGGGGGTGGATCAAGACGGTCCATCCTTGGATGGGCGTGGCATCTCGACAAGGAGAGCGCGGTGCGTGATCCGCCCGGCCCAACGCCGCTAGCACTCGCGCAGCTAGGCCCCTGGCGAACGGGTGTGGCTCGTCGCTCGTCAGATTCGGCTCCAGAATGCTCAGGGCTGCGTCGAACTCCTCCTGGGCCAGACAACCTTCCGCCTGTCGAGATAGCTTAACAGACACCCCCCACACAGTTCCGACATAGACATCACTCCATCCTTGGCATACAGCAGCGTTCAGCATGACACTCCACCGCTCATGTTGCCGCGGAATCGGGGGATTATCCATGTAGCCGGATTACGCAGGAGTCTGTATGGAAAAGGCGAAACCTATTGAATTGGAGATGCTTGACATAGCGACCGTCACAGCAGCTATCGCAAGGATGGTGCATTGACCAATGGTTGAGAACGGACTGAATTGGATCACCAATTTCATCTGGGGAATTGCCGATGATGTCTTGCGCGACGTATATGTGCGCGGCAAGTATCGAGATGTTATCCTTCCCATGACGGTTCTTCGCCGCCTCGACGCGGTGCTGGAGCCTTCCAAGCAAGCTGTTTTGGTCATGAAGGGACACCTAGACGAGGCGGGCATTGTGAACCAGGACGTGGCGCTGAAGAATGCGGCTGGCCACGCTTTCTATAACATGTCTCCCTTCACCCTGCGTGATCTCCAGACCCGATCAAGGGCCCAGCAGCTCAGGTCGGACTTCGAGGCATATCTGGACGGATTCTCGTCCAACGTGCAGGAGATCCTGGACAAGCTCAAGTTCCGAAACCAGATCCCCACGCTCGTTGAGGCCGACATCCTGGGCAGCTTGATCGAGAAGTTCCTCGATACGTCTATCAACTTGAGTCCGAACCCCGTATTGAACGGCGATGGCTCGGAGAGACGCCCCGGGCTGGACAACCATGCCATGGGCACGATCTTCGAAGAGCTGATTAGGCGGTTCAACGAGGAGAACAACGAGGAAGCCGGCGAACACTTCACACCGCGCGATGTGGTAAGGCTCATGGCCGACCTGGTTCTTCTACCCATCGCCCATCAGATTGAGTCCGGCACATACCTCGTGTACGACGGTGCGTGCGGCACCGGCGGCATGCTCACTCTTGCAGAATCCCGCCTCGTCGAACTCGCTCGCGAGCATGGAAAGGAAGTTTCAATCCACCTGTACGGACAGGAGGTCAACCCTGAGATCTACGCTATCACAAAGGCGGACTTGCTGCTGATGGGCAAGGGAGACGACGCGGACGGGATCCACTTGGGCTCCACGCTCTCGCAGGACGGCTTCCCCGCGCATGATTTCGACTTCATGCTCTCCAACCCGCCCTACGGCAAGAACTGGAAAGCCGACCTGGACCGCATGGGCGGGAAAGACAGCATCAAGGACCCCCGGTTCATCGTGGAACATGCCGGCGATCCAGAGTTCAGCCTGATAACCCGCTCCAGCGATGGTCAGCTAATGTTCCTCGTAAACAAGCTCTCCAAGATGAAATCAAACACTTCGCTCGGCCTCGGCAGCCGCATCGCCGAAGTCCACAACGGGTCGTCGCTTTTCACAGGCGACGCCGGCCAAGGGGAGAGCAACATCCGTCGGTGGATCATCGAGAACGACTGGCTCGAGGCCATCATCGCCCTTCCGTTGAACATGTTCTACAACACGGGCATCGCGACGTACATATGGGTGCTTACAAACCGCAAACCGGAACACCGCAAGGGCAAAGTTCAGCTCATCGACGCCGCCCAGTGGTTCAGCCCCCTGCGCAAGAACCTGGGCAGGAAGAACTGCGAGCTGTCGGAAGAAGACATCAACCGCATCGTTCAGGTCTTCCTCGCATTCGAGGAGACTGAGCAGTCCAGAATCTTCCGCAACGAGGCCTTCGGCTATCACAAGATAACAGCCGAACGGCCCCTCAGGTTGAAGGTTGACCTGTCGGAGTCCAGGCGCGCCCGGTTCCGCCTCGCCTGCAAGACCGCAGGCGAGGAGCCCCTAGCCGACCTGGTCGACTGCCTGTCGCAAACCCTTGGCCCCGGGCCGCACATGGACTTCAACGTCTTCATGGCCCACGCGCAGGATGACGCTGACCGATGCGGCGCCAAGCTCACAGCCAGGCGCCAGAAGCTGCTCCAGTCTGATCTGTCGGAGAAAGACGAGGCCGCGGCGCCGGTCTTCAAAAGGATACACAGGTCAGGCAGAACAGTGCCTGATCCGCTGCATGGCCTATTCCCTGCTTTGGTGGACGGCAAGCACTGCGCAGTTGAGTATGAGCCCGACACCGAGCTCCGCGACACCGAGCAGGTTCCGCTCCTGGAGGAGGGCGGCATTGAGGCGTTCTTCAGCCGCGAGGTGCTGCCATATGTCCCAGACGCCTGGATAGACGAGAAGGCCACCAAGACCGGATACGAGATCTCGTTCACCCGATACTTCTACAAACCCCAGCCACTGCGCACCTTGGACGAAATCCGCGCCGACATCGAGGCCTTGGAGCGCGAGACCGATGGGCTGCTTCAGCAGATCATGGTGGAGACGGAGGCAGGCCGATGACCGTGAGGCTAGGGTTTCCGAATGAAGCAGAATATTCTCGTTACGTCGTCAGAGCAAGCGTCAACAGCCAGGCGTGGGCGCTCGCATGTCCCCCGAGGTGGCGACATAAGCGTCTTCGGATGCTATGCAGGATCAACCCAGCGAGAAGCACATGTCCTAGCGGTAACGGTAGTGCCCTAGTGTCATTTCTTCCGATGGAGCTGGCCAAAGCGAATGATCCCCACTTCAGGACGAGAGCAGTGTCGCTAGCGGACGTGTCAAATGGATTCACGCCCTTTCTGGACGGCGATCTACTGATAGCCAAGATCACACCGTGCTTTGAGAATGGGAAAGGCGGAATCGCATGCAACCTACATGGCGGTTTGGGTTTTGGGTCAACGGAATTCCACGTACTAAGACCTGGTTCCGAGATAGATGCACGATTCTTGTACTATGCAACGCTATCTCGACCGTTCCGTGACGTCGGCGCAAAGATGATGAAGGGTTCCGCAGGCCAGAAGCGCGTCCCCGCTGAGTTCTTGGCCGATTTTGTGATGCCGCTTCCGGATATTGAAGAGCAAAGGCTTGCAGCCAGGTTTCTAGGTGGAAACGGTCAGCTGGTAAGCCACCTCATCCGCGCCAAGCGCCGGCAGATCGACCTTCTCAACGAGCAGAAGCAGGTCATCATCCACCGGGCCGTGACCAGAGGGCTCGATCCTGACGTTCGGCTCAGACCATCGGGCATCGACTGGCTATCAGGCATTCCTGAACACTGGAAATCGGTTCGTGCAGGAACCCTGGCGTCCTCGCTCCAGACCGGGCCTTTCGGCAGCCAGCTTCACGCACAGGAGTATCGGTCAAATGGCATACCAGTCATCAACCCATCTCACATGGCAAATGGGAAGATCTGTCCTGACCCAGAGTGTGCCATTGGTCCAGAAAAAGCCGCACAGCTGTCTCGACACCGCTTGCGAGTTGGGGACATTGTGTTTGCACGGCGCGGGGAGCTTGGAAGATGCGCGCTTGTCGGCGATCAGGAGGCAGGTTGGTTCTGCGGCACAGGTAGCCTTCGCATGAGACTAACAGATCAAGTAGCTCACCCCGAGTACATGCTCCAGCTGTTCCTTTCGAAGGGCGTTGCCGAATGGCTGTCTCTACAGTCTGTTGGAGCGACAATGGATAACCTCAATACGGGTATTCTTGCGCGACTACCACTACCACTGCCCCCGAAGGATGAACAACGGGCTATTATCGACTACCTCAGCACGCAGCGAGCGATGATCGATGGAGTCATTGGGCGTGTCCAACGCCAAATCTCCCTCCTCCAGGAATACCGCACTCGCCTCATCGCCGACGTGGTCACTGGCAAGCTGGACGTTCGCAACGCAGAACTGGCTGGTTTCGACGGGCTCGAAACGCCGGACGACATAGAAGCGTCAGAGGAATCCTATGACAAATGCGACAACAACGCGGACGATGGCGATACTGCTGACGCCGCCCGCTCGACGGACATAACCGACCACGAGGAGGTTGACGCGTATGTCGACGACTGATACCAGCGAGAAGGGCCTGGAAAGCTTGATCGTCGCGTCGCTGACTGGACAAGCACAGCTCGTGGATGCGGCTACGGCTGCATCGGCGATGGAGGATAGAGCTTCGGGCGCGTACCCAGACGGTGTACGGGAGTCAGCTGCTTCGTACGCGGGGGGTGGCTACGTGCTGGGCCGCTCAGCGGATTACGACCGCGATCACGCTGTGGACTTGGCCAAGCTCCTTGCATTCCTGCGCGCAACCCAGCCTCGTGTCGTCGATCAACTCGGTCTGGATGAGGAGGGGCCCAGGCGACTGGCTTTCCTCGCCCGCCTTCAGGGCGAGATCGCCAAACGGGGCATTGTGGACATCCTGCGCCGGGGCATCAAGCACGGCCCGGCATCGGTGGACCTCTTCTACGACACCCCCTCTCCCGGCAACGCCAAAGCCGCTGAGCAGTTTGGGGCCAATGTCTTCAGCGTCACCCGTCAACTGCGGTACAGCAAGGACGAGACCCCGCTGGCCCTGGATCTCTGCCTATTCGTCAATGGACTACCGACAGCCACCTTCGAACTGAAGAACAGCCTGACAAAACAGACGGTCGAAGATGCCGTTCAGCAGTACATGAGGGACCGCGACCCGCGGGAACCGCTGTTTGAGCTAGGCCGCTGCCTGGCGCATTTCGCCGTGGACGATCAAGAAGTGCGCTTCTGCACCCACCTGAAGGGCAAGGCCTCATGGTTCCTGCCGTTCAACAAGGGCTACAACAACGGCGCCGGCAACCCGCCCAACTCGAGCGGCATCAAAACAGACTACCTGTGGCGGCAGATTCTGACCCGCGAGAGCCTGACTGGCATCATCGAAAACTACGCACAGCTAGTTGAGAACAAGGACCCCCACACTGGCAAACGCAAGCGTACACAGGTATTCCCCCGCTTTCACCAGCTCGATGTGGTGCGTAAGCTTCTGGAGCATGTGGGTCAGCACGGCGTCGGCCACCGATACCTCATCCAGCATTCAGCCGGCAGCGGTAAGAGCAACTCCATCGCATGGCTGGCCCATCAGCTCGTGGGGCTAGAGCGCGACGCCAGGCCCGTCTTCGATTCAGTCATCGTCGTAACTGACCGCAAAGTCCTCGATTCTCAGATCAAGGGCATAGTCAAGCAGTTCGCCCAGGTGTCGGCCACAGTCGGGCATGCTGAACACTCTGGGGATCTCCGGCGATTCCTGGCCGCCGGCAAGAAGATCATCATCACCACTGTGCAGAAGTTCCCGTTCATCCTCGACGAAATCGGTGATGAACACAGAGTGCGCTCCTTCGCCATCCTGATCGACGAGGCCCACTCCAGCCAGGGCGGGCGCACCGCAGCCCAGATGAACATCGCGCTCTCCAGTCACGGCGAAGCACCCGATGAAGAGACTGTGGAAGACGCTATCAACCGCATCATGGAAGCGCGGAAGATGCTCACTAATGCCAGCTATTTCGCCTTCACCGCGACGCCCAAGAACAAGACGCTCGAGATCTTCGGCGAGGCTTTCCCAGACGGCGACAAGGTCCGGCGCCTGCCATTCCACACGTACACGATGAAGCAAGCCATCCAGGAAGGCTTCATCCTGGACGTGCTGCAGAACTACACGCCGGTCGAGAGTTACTACCGGCTGATGAAAAAGGTAGAGGACGACCCCGAGTTCGACACCAAGAAGGCTCAGAAGAAGCTCAGGCGGTTCGTTGAGTCGAACGACCATGCCGTCCGCACAAAGGCGGAGATCATGGTGGACCACTTCCACGACCAAGTTGCCGCCAAGCAGAAGATCGGCGGCGAGGCCCGCGCCATGGTAGTCACCGGCAGCATCGAGCGGGCAATCCAGTACTATTGCGCCGTCAGCGACTACCTCCGGGAACGCAAGAGCCCGTACGGGGCCATAGTTGCATTCTCGGGCGAACACGAGCACGGGGGCATAATGGTTACGGAGGCGTCGTTGAACGGCTTCCCGAGCAACCAGATCCCGGACCGCTTTCGCGAGGATCCATACCGCTTTCTGATATGCGCCGACAAGTTTCAGACAGGCTACGATGAGCCTCTGCTTCACACGATGTACGTGGACAAAGCTCTCTCCGGGATCAAGGCGGTGCAGACCCTGTCGCGGCTAAATCGGGCTCACCCCAGGAAGTACGACACTTTCGTGCTGGATTTCCAAAACGACGTCGATACGATTCGTAAGTCTTTCCAGGACTACTACCAGACCACGATCCTGAGCGAGGAGACCGACCCTAACAAGCTGCACGACCTCAAGACGGACCTCGACAACTACCAGGTGTACAACGGCGGCCAGATCGGCCGTCTAGTCCAACTCTACCTAGGCGGCGCCCAGCGTGACAAGCTCGACCCCATCCTCGACAGCTGCGTAGATGTGTACGTCCGCGACCTGGATGAAGACGAGCAGGTGGACTTCAAGGGCAAGGCAAAGGCCTTCGCGCGGACATATGGATTCCTGGCCTCGATCCTGCCGTATTCTAGTGCCGACTGGGAGAAGCTCGCTGTCTTCCTCAACTTTCTCATCCCCAGGCTGCCGGCGCCGATGGAAGACGATCTGTCCAAAGGCATTTTGGAGGCCATCGACATGGACAGCTACCGGGTGGAGGTCCGCTCAAACATGAACATCCGGCTAGACAACGTCGACGCTGAGATCGACCCAGTCCCAACAAGCGGCGGCGGGCACATGCCCGAGCCCGAACTCGACCGCCTAAGCAGCATTCTTAGGGACTTCAATGACATGTTCGGCAATGTCGACTGGAAAGACAAAGACAAGATAGGCCGGGTCATCGCCCAGGAGATCCCGGTGAAAGTAGCGGCCGACAAGGCATATCAGAATGCCATGAAAAACTCCGACAAGCAGAACGCCAAGATCGAGCATGACAAAGTGCTTCAGCAGGTGATACTGGAGATGTTGTCGGACCACGCTGAACTCTACAAGCGGTACAGCGATGACCCGGATTTCCGGAAATGGCTCAGCGACGCGATATTCGCTGCAACATACAAGGCGGCTGTGTAGGCGGCTGTGGGAACGGTTGGGCGACTGGAGCCGACATTCCCCCGTCAGAGCCCTCTGCTGCTGACGGAAGTACTCCTTATTGGTACGCCTTCATGGCTCGCGTGTGAGTCCTGCCACGATGAACACAGAAGCAGATCACAGTCCTGCCCGTCCTAGTGCTATGCCCTCCCGTGCAGTGCAACCGGCCCGTGGTTTCCGCATGACTACTGCCCCTTGCCTCCATCCAGCATCATCTCGAGTTCGATCTCGTCCCGAATCGGTATTCCTTCCTCTCCAATCAAGGGTATCTCCGGCTTCAATCGCCGCCCCTCAGTCACGGAATCCCGATGAACCGCAGCTATGCGGAAACCCGCCTTCTGGTAGAACCTAAGGGCGCGGGTGTTGTCATTCGTTGTGATCAGCCACACCCTGGAGGCCTCTGCTTCTCTGGCACGCTCAAGTACCCCGCGGATCAGCTGCTGCCCAATTCCGACCCCGCGTCGCAGGGCATCAAGCGAGACAATTTCGTATTGCCCATCGCGTACCTCATAGGTCAGCAACCCAAGGCGCCTGCCATCAACCGACACTGCAATGAGAGCTGGAAGCCGTGCCGCATCAACTAGCCTTCCACGTGTTACGATCCTCGTGGAACCCCATCTGTCTTTCAGCAGTCTCTCAGCCCACTCCTGTTCATCATCAAGCAACGGGCGCACAATTGTCCAGCTTCTACCCACAACTGACAGAGAGTCGGCGAGTGCTCTCAAGGGATCGGCCGGATCCCATATCTGCAGCATGAACAGTCCACGCCAGTCGGCGTCCCTCAGCACCGCCAGGAGAGCATCCCAGTCCACAATGCCTCTTCCCAGCGCAAGGTGCTCATCCCACTGGCCACCGTTGTCGTGGGCGTGCACCGCGCCAAGCCTCGGCATCCACAGACGTGCACACTCTGCAGCGTCGAACCCCTGGAGGACCGCATTTCCAGCGTTAAGTGCAAGCGATGTTGCTGGAGAGCACGCATCGAGGAGATCGAACGCATCCTCCGGGGAACCAAGTAGGCTGGTGGTCCCCGAGGCGGTGTTCTCAATCGTTAGCCTAATGCCAAGCGCCACGGCCCTCTCGCTGATCACGCGGAGTCCGCTCTTGGCAAGCGCGACTGCCTCAGCGCACGACATGCTCGGATCGGACTTGTGGCCACAGTGAACCGCCACCGTCATCGCATCGACCCGAGCCGCAAGCGTGAGTGTGCTCAAATATGCCTCGACGGAGCGCAGCCTATCGGCTGGATCGTTCGAAGCGATATTGATCCCTTTGGATGGAGGATGTAGAGAGAACATGAGGTCATGCCTGTTTCTGAGCTCGCACAGGCGCCCAACCTCGGCCTGATCAGGCAGAAATGGGTTCAGCTGTGGCGCATCGCACGTAAGCTCGACGACGCGCAGTCCCTGCCTTACCAGGGCCTCAACAGCAGACACAGCATCCAGGTTCCCGTAGAGCCGTGTCGATACTCCCAAGCGCATTCCGCAGTCGTACGCCCTTTCACGGTATCATTACACGGCATGGAATTCATCACTGACTTGAAACCACCTGCGTGTGCCACAAATTGGCACACTACGAGTAAGCAAGAAGTGCGCATATAATCTCCGAAGCAGGAATCTCAATGGCTAACCTATTCCCCTGCTGTGCGCAGATGACGCGCCCGCACTCTCCATCGATGCTGTGGCGTGATGAAGCCCGGCTGCCCGATCATCCCTAACGAGATCGAGGCGAGGATTTACCATGTTCACCTGCGTGTACTCTGAGAGAGTGGACTTGAACAGCTCAAAGAACTCATCTGTCGTTTCCAGAATCCTGTCACTCATAGAAAACAACCAGACAAGCGTCACGGCTGCCCCTTCATTATCCGGACAACAGCTCTCGGCAGGCCGCCTCGTGCTGGAGCCTCTCCAGTGTGCCATGGGCCAATGGGCCGGGCGATGCCGCCATTTCCATAGCCCGGAGAATTGCGCCAAAGGCCGGGGAGAACTTCGGGCGCACGACACTGCACGAGCCATCCACCTCTGCGATGGACTGTGCAAAAGCGGCATGCAGAACAGGATGAGCCCTGGACACGCCGCCTGCGAGTGCCACCGGGCAGCCTTCTCCACGCATCTCAAGGTGAGTGAGCACGTGACCCGCAAGGGATCCAAGTTCCCTTCCTGCCTGCGCAAGTATGCGGATGGCCACCGCGTCGCCCCGGCCCGCGGCCTCCGACACTAGCCTTGCGAGGCCGGCCACTCGGTCGCGGCTTCCAGAGGCGCCCACCAGTTCCCGCTCGGATTCAAGGCTCCACTCATCGAGGATGGCCTTTCCCAGAATGGTCGGCTCTTCCCGCCCCTCGGATGCTCGGGTGGCTGCCTTCAGCGCATTCAGACCTATCTGGTATGCGCTTCCCTCATCACCTAGGAGTGGACCCCACCCGCCCATGGTGGCATTCTCGCCTGCACGGTTGAACCCAGTGGCGAACGACCCCGTTCCTGCCAGCGCCACGACTCCATACCTCTCTCCCATGGCCCCGATGAACGTGCTCAGCTCATCTCCGGCAGCCTCCACAGCAGCCGACTCCACAATGCCATCCAGGGCGGATGTTACAATGGCCTCACCCGCGCCCGGTGCGCTCGCATAGAGCGCATCCACCCGCACCCTCTCAAGGCCCGCCTCAGCGAGAGCAGCCATGGCCGCATGTCGGATGGAACCCCGAGCGACCTCCACCGGCACGAACAGAGCGTTCAGCGGCCCGCCGCACCCTACTCCCAGAACTGATCCATCCGTCCTGGCAAGCGCGAATACTGTCTTGGTGCCGCCCCCGTCGATGGCAGCTATGAGGTGATCCACGAGTTACAGGCCCCCTTTTCGCAGGCAATCACATAGAGCAGCAGGGACACGCTCACCGATGGCTCGGATGGAAGCGGCCAGGGCTTTAGCGGGTTCACTGCACTCACCCACCTCGATCATGAACACTCCGTCCCAATCCGCTGTTCGCAGAAGCGCAAGGAGCGCGCTCCAGTCAATCACACCGGCCCCAACCGCGAGGTGCTCATCGGATTGGCCCCGGTTATCATGTGCGTGAATCTGAACAAGACGAGACATCCACGCCACAGCGCACGCAGCCGGGTCGAATCCTTGAAGAACTGCGTGACCTGTGTCGAGAAGGAGTCCAGTGTCGGGTGGGCACGCTTCGGCCAGAGTCATGAGATCGTCAGGGGTGCGAAGGAACCTCAATTCGCTCCATCCAGTGTTCTCGAGCATGAGACGAACGCCCAGATCATTGGCTGTGTCGCTCACCGCTCTCATGGTCTCGCACGAGAAGGCAAATGCCTGCGCATCACCGACATCCGGAGATGACTTGTGGCCGGAGTGGACGACCATGTCTTTGGCCCCCAGCCTCGCGGCCAGTTGCAGGCTGCCACGGTAGTCGGCCACGGTCTGGCGCCGCAACTGCGGATCGGAAGATGCAGGGTTGTTGTGCGCGCAGGGCGGATGAATGGAGTAGATCAGGCCATGCTTGGATGCAAGGCCCTGAAGCCTGTCGATGGTTGCAGGCAAGATGCTTTCCGGATGGAACCCGTCGAGTTCGCAGAAGAGCTCAATCCTTGTGAATCCATAACCTGCGATTACCTCAGTCGCCGTCACGATGTCAGCTGTCTCGTGGAGGAGTGTCGATACGCCAATGTTCAAATGTGGTTACCCCCGATCTGCACCGCCGCTCCAATAATCGCCATGCGCACATTCGACCAACGACGTCGGAACTCCTGTCTCGATGTGCGGTGAGTCATCTCCGTTTCGCACAGCTCCTCACGCATGCGCATGCCGCGATGTCACACGCTGTGATGCCGCAGGGCTCATGAAGGAAATGGGGTCAACGGGAAAAACGGAGGCAACGGGGAAACTGGGGCGCTCAGCTGACGGCACGCCGAGAGGAAGCAGGCGGTCCGTACGCTCTAGTGGCATTCGCCACTGCGATCAGGGTGACGCCAACGTCCGCGAACACCGCGCTCCACATCGTCGCGATCCCTGCCGCTCCGAGAGCGAGCACCAGAGCCTTCACAGAGAGGGCGAGAGTAATATTCTCAATGACAACCCGCCTGGTCGCATGCGCTACGTCTATCGCGTCTACGATACGGGCAGGGTTATCATCCATTATGACCACATCGGCCGCCTCTATCGCAGCATCGGATCCGAGGCCGCCCATGGCCACACCCACGTCTGCCCGGGTAAGCGCCGGGGCATCGTTGATTCCATCGCCAACGAACACTACCTTGCCCCTGCCGCAACCCTTGCCGAAACCCCTGCCCTTGCCCTTGCCGAAACCTTTGCCTCTACCGAAACCCTTGCCCCCACGCCGGCCACTCTCCCGCTCCGCCATGATTGCCTCCAGAGCTGCAACCTTCTCAGCGGGGAGCAGGTTCGCGCTGTATTCGTCGATCCCCACCTGCCCCGCAACCTCCTCGGCCACCTGCGCAACATCGCCGGTAAGCATGATTACCCTGCTCACCCCGGCATCATGAAGACGCCGGATAGCGTTAGGAGCCGCAGGCTTCACCTCGTCGGCCAAACGAATCCTCCCTGCCAGAATTCCGTCAGCGGCCACATTGACCACGGTTCCATCCGTGATGCACGTATCGTGCTGCACATTCTCCCTATGAAGCAGCCTGTCGTTCCCGGCGAGCACCCGTTCACCCCTGTAGATCGCACGGACTCCGCATCCGCCCACCTCATCGGATTCACTGACCAATGAGCGGTCAACTTCAGCGAGGTTTTCATACTTCTCCCGAATTGAAACCGACACCGGGTGCGTGGAATGGGCGCCTGCATGCGCTGCGATGCGTAGCACCTGTTCCTCGTTGTACCCATTCTCTCCAGTCACCTCCACCACTCTGAAAGACCCACGGGTGAGAGTGCCGGTCTTGTCGAAAATCACGGTATCCACCTGATTCAGAGCCTCGAGGAAGTTCGCTCCTTTGACCAGCACCCCTCGGCGAGAGGCGCCGCCGATGCCGGCGAAGTAGCTGAGTGGTATGGAGATGACCAGCGCGCAGGGGCACGAGATGACCAACAGGACAAGCGCCCGATGAAGCCACATGGAAAAGAGCTGCCCCGGAACGAGCAGCGGAGGAACAAGGGCGACGGTCGCGGCGACGCCTACAACGGCAGGCGTATAGTACCGAGAGAAGGTGGTTATGAATCGCTCCGTCTGAGCCTTTCGGCCCGCTGCCTGTTCCACCAAAGACAAGACCCGCGCCACTGCCGACTCTGCGTAGGGCCTTTCTACTGAAAGCGTGATGACACCACTGGTGTTGACCATGCCCGCGAGGACCTCATCGCCCAGTCCCACGGGACGGGGCATCGACTCGCCGGTCAGCGCCGACGTGTCCACAGACGATTCACCCTCGACGACCCTTCCGTCCAGGGGTGCTCTCTCGCCAGGCCTCACAACGATCCGGTCGCCAGGAGACAAGGATTCCGGCGCTGCCTGCACCACCTGTCCATCCCTGATCACCCTCGCCGAATCAGGACGAATGTCCATTAGCGAGGAGATCGCCCCGCGGGACCGCTCCACCGCAATGTCCTGCAGTATCTCTCCTATGGAGAAGAACACCATAACCCCTACCGCTTCAGGGATCTCGCCGACAGCGATCGCTCCAACCGAGGCCACAGCCATCAGGAAGTTCTCATCGAATAACCGGCCGCGCACGATATTGAGCCCGGCGGAAGCCAAAACCCTCCACCCAGCCAGCACGTACGCCGCGAGCAACAGAACCAGCCAGGCCTTTCCTGCCCCCGGCACAGCGCCGAACCAGGCGCGAACAGCCATTCCCGCCGCAAACATCACCAGAGCCCCGCCTGTTTCGGCAGCGTGAAGCCTCTCGCTGCCAGGATCTCCGTGATCTCCGTGCGCGTGGTCGTGACGATGGCCTCGACCGAGGCTATGGTCGTGATCGTTACAGTGGTCGCAGGCGTGGACGGGGCCGGAATCGTTCCCGGGTTTGCCAGCGTGATTCGGCTCGTTCCCGTGCCTTCCGACCGCACCGCACTTGTTGCTAGCTTTCATCCCCATCGCCGCTACCGCTCCTCATCATAATGCTCCTGGGCAAGGTTGATCAGGCCGACTATGTGGTGATCCGCGAGCGCGTAGAAGACATGCTTTCCCTGTGGACGGGTTTTCACGAGGCGCAGGGCCCTCAGAAGCCTGAGATGATGAGAGACAGCAGGCATAGTGATCCCCAGTGCTTCTGCAAGTTCGCACGTGCAAAGCTCCTCTACCGAAAGCATGTGGACTATCCGGCATCTGGTTTCGTCGCCAAGCACACGGAATATCTCAGATACCCCGGCCACAACAGGTACTCCAGCCACGCGGGACCCCCCGGGCGCCCCGGTAAACCCAGCCAGCGCAGCCACCCCGGCAACGCCGGCCACCTCAGTAAACCCAGAGGGTTCCGGAGTTCCCAGGGTGTCTTGAGTCTCCGTGAATCCATGGGCATCCGCAACAGCAGGGACAGCAGGAATGTCCGGGGCACGCCGGACAGCCGGGATAGCCCGGGCCCCAGTGCCGCAATCGAGGCAGGTTCGGCGACTCAGGTGAACGGGAGGCGACCCCGCTGCTGCTTTACGTTTCTCCATATCCACGCCCCCTCGCAGATCAGATAGACGATTAAGCAATCATCTAATCGTTACCCATACGATATTCCACGTTCTCGCGAAAGTCAACTCCACAGACCTGTGGGGTTGTAGGGTTGAGGTCGACTCCATCCACAATATGGGAAGTCCGCGCCGTGACGCTAGGACTCACGTTTCGCACGTGACATATGGCAAGCAGGCATCTCGGAGATGACCAGCTAGGCTCATTTTCCGCAGTAGGAATCTACTCCCTCGCCAGACCGCTCGTCTGGCGCCGCCCAAAATGCCGCGACTGAAGCATCTACGTGCGGAACGTGAGTCATGGAGCGACCTGTACGGAGATCTCCGAAAAACTCGGTGTTTCTCAGAGACCTGTACGGAATTCGTACTGCCAACACCGGATACCAGTACGGATTCCGTACAGCGCTGAAGGCAAGACCGGCGAACGATCCTCAAAAGCTGCTCCAAACTCCCGAAATATGACATATATGCACGCATTGCGGGCATATATTACCATTATCTAGGTGTTTTGGGCCCTCGCAGACCCATCTTTCATCGAATGAGTCCTGGGGCCGTACGCATTCCGTACTGGTTGCACGGCAAACCTGTACGAATTCCGTACTACGCGCACGGGATTGACTGTGAGAATCATGAGATGACTTCGGATGCTCAGGACTCAGGGCGCCGGATCGACAGTTTTGCTGAAAATCGGACGCATGGGCAGGAACTTCGAATTGGAACGGACCGTCAGCAGATGATGCTCGCAAGAGGCCCAGCAGCACGCGCAGCATCACATCACAGCAGCACAACGCAGCAGCACAACGCAGAGTCGCAGAGCAACACGCAATAGAACACTCTTCTAGGCCGATGCACCTCCGCGCCCGCGCTCCACCACAGCTCGGACGAGTGGGACGGCCTCGTCGCAGGAATCAGCTCTGCCGAATGCTGTTTTCCCTGCATGCCTGCTACAACTGCTACGCTTGTCCATGCTCGCGCGGCGGGCTTCCACGCACAGCGGTGCTGATGAGCCCGTGGCGCCAGGACATCTGGCAACGGACGGAGTTGGAAGCCCAGAGGCTGGGCACTTGGGCCATCGGTATGCCGATGATCCGGGCGCTATGGCGCTTCCGATGGCGCGGGCTAACCCTGGGAAACTGCGGACTAGCCCCTGGTAACCGCGGGCTAACCCTGGGCTACCGCGGGCTAACCCCGGCAGTCCCGCCGACCCGCCAGTCCCGCCCGACCCGCCGACCCGCCCGACCCGCCCGACCCGCCAGCCCTGTCTGACCCTGATAGCCCCAGCTAGCTCTGGCCCGCCTCAGCCCTGGGCATGCTCCTGCTTGCGATGATGCTGACCCCTGTTCCTGCAACACTCTCCACGATCACCTGGTGAATCGCAACTGGCGCATCGACCCGTGTACTGGCTATCTGCCGAAGTGCCTCCATGATCTTCTCCTTCGGGATCGGGGACGAGGTTCTCACGGGCACGAGTGGGAGGAAACCGCCCCTCACCCTCACAGTCGATGTTACTGTCCTCTTAGGGGCGCAGAGCTCGTCAAGGGCGTACTGTGCACCTCGCTTGCAGCTATTGCCCTCAACCGACGTCACCTGGCCGCCCTCAAGCTTCACCCGGAGCCTGCACCCGACAGGGCACACAATGCAGGTAAGCTCGCGTTCTTCCTCTATCATGCCTTCTCGCCCCCGTCTCTGTGCCTCGGAGTGATTCTGACGAGCAGCTCAGGTTGGCCGTTCCCTGTTCCGTCTACTACCTTTCCCCGATTCACCTTGCCGAGGGGTATGGTCAGAGCGACCATCTCAGCAGGCCTTACCACTCTCTCATACTTGCTGTGCACAACTCGTTCCCCAATGACCGCTTCTACGTTCACGTTCTCAGCAGGCCGCGCGACTCGCATGAACAAGCGGATATCCCGTTTCTCCAGACTCTCCACATGCAACACCTGCGGAACCACGTACCTAACTCCATCTCCCGCCCGGGTCCGCACTGTGGGCCCAGTCGGCTGCTGTCCGTTTACCAGCCGACCTGCGCCCTCGCCTGCCACCCACGCCTCGCGAGTCACATTGTCCACCAGGTCGTGCACCTGCACCACATTTCCACAGGCAAACACGCCTGGAATAGATGTCTCCATTTCGTCAGTGACAACCGGGCCCTGAGTGATCGGATCTATCACTGCCCCTGCTGCCCTGGTAAGCTCGTTCTCTGGAATGAGCCCGATGGAAAGAAGCAGGGTGTCGCAGGGGATTTTCCACTCAGTGCCCGGTATTGGCCGGAGCTTCTCATCCACCTTCGCCACAGTCACGGCAGTCACACGCTCATCGCCGTGCACATCCACTACAGTGTGGCCGAGGTATAGAGGTATGCCCTGATCATCCAGGCATTGCACTATGTTCCGGGTGAGCCCTGATGGAAAAGGCAATATCTCAAGAACGGCTTCCACCTTCGCGCCTTCCCAGGTGAGCCGGCGGGCCATTATCAGCCCTACATCTCCGGATCCGAGTATCACTACCCTTTTCCCGGGCATGTACCCTTCCATGTTCACAAACCGCTGGGCAGCGCCTGCAGTGAACACACCCGCCGGACGCGAGCCGGGAATGGTGATCGCACCTCGATTCCTCTCCCTGCACCCCATGGCCAGGACGACGGCTTTTGCGGATATCTCCATCATGCCTTGGGCACGATTCACCGCATATATCCGCCGGTCTGGTGCGAGTTCCAGGACCATTGTATCGAGGAGGACCTCAACTCCGGCCTCTCTGGCCTCGTCGATGTAGTGTTCTGCGTACTCAGGCCCCGTGAGCTCTTGGGATAGGGTCTGGAGCCCGAATCCGTTGTGGATGCACTGCTGAAGGATGCCCCCGAGTTCGCGATCACGATCCATCAGGATCACCCGGCCCGAACAGGACTTCTTCGCACTTGCTGCGGCCCCAAGGCCTGCGGGGCCCCCGCCGATCACTGCTGCATCGCACTCGACTCTATGCATTGCCGAGCGCCCCCTCTCCGCCATCTGCCTCCACATCCTGCTCCACATCTTGCTCCACATCCTGCTCTACATCAGGCAGCGGCTGTTTGGTGCGCCCATCGAGTATCCTCGACAACCCGCCCTTTTTCGTAACCTCCTCCATGGGAATGCCCAGCTCCCTGCTTATTATGGCTGTGACACGAGGCCCGCAGAATCCGCCCTGGCATCTTCCAGCGCCCGCCCGAGTTCTTCGTTTTATGCCATCCAAGGTCGTGCACGGAACTGGCCTGTGGATCGCTTCCACGATTTCCGCCTCGGTTACACTCTCGCACCGGCAGATGATATGTCCCCACAGCGGGTTCTTCTCCATAAGCTCCGCTTGGACCTCACGAGGCATCTCAGCGAACTGGAGGGGTCGCTTTCTTATGGGGTTGAAATCGGGCCTCTCCACCAAATCCAGACCCGCATCGGAAAGCAGGTCACGGATCGCGACAGCGATAGCAGGCGCAGCAGTGAGCCCTGGCGACTGGATTCCGGCGGCGTTGATGAAGTTGGGCACTCCTGGCGCGGGGCCAATCACAAAGTCGCCGGCTGGTTTCGCGACTGCACGTAGGCCTGTGAAATTCGTTATCGATTCCCGCGTCGGAAGACTGGGCATGAGCTTCAACGCGCCGGATAGCACCTCCGCAAGGCCGGCCGCCGTCGTGGCGCGGTCATGTTTGTCATCTACCTGCTGGGAGTTGGGGCCGGCGAGCATGTTCCCATCCACAGTGGGCGCCACCACGATTCCCTTGGAGAACGGAGTCGGAACCGGGAACAGCGGCCTTCTCACATACCCGCCAACCCTCTTGTCGTACAGATAGTACTCGCCTTTCCGCGGCGATATGGTGTAGTCTGTCTGACCCACCATGTGGGACATTTCATCAGCATCGATTCCTGCGGCGTTGACCACGAAACGAGTGTGAACCAAGCAGTTCGGGCATTTCACAACCGAAGCGCGCCCATTCTCCACATCTATTCCAATTACCGGAGAGCTGAGCAGCACTCTCACACCGTTCACTGCGGCGTTCTCAGCGCACGCGATGGCAAGCTCCCACGGGTTCGTGATTCCCGCCGACGGCGCCCACAGAGCTCCAACTGCTGCAGGCGATATGTTGGGCTCCAGGTCAACGACTTTCCCATGTGGGATGATCTCAAGGCCGGGCACACCATTCCTGATTCCCCTGTCTCTCAGAAAACGGAGCCCTTCCACCTGGTCCTTCTCCAGGGCCACAACCAGTGAACCAGTGTTCCTGTACGCGACCCCAAGCTCCGCAGTTATCCTTGGATACATCGCGCATCCCATCACGTTCAGCTTAGCCTTCCAGCTGCCTGGATCAGCATCGTATCCAGCATGCACCAGCGCAGTGTTGGCCTTTGTTGTTCCGCAAGCCACGTCTGCCTGTCGTTCCAGCAAGACCACGTTGAGCTGGAATCGAGATAGCTCACGGGCTATCGCGGATCCCACGACCCCTGCCCCGATGACTACAACATCTGCCGACATCATCTCTAGCTGCACTGAAGCCTTACCCCCTTGTTCCGCCCGGCCCGCGATCACCCTCGCCCTCCGCCTTGCCATGATTCAGAGCGTCACCTCGCTCACATGTTCCTCTGTCCTGCTCCCATCCGCGGGATCTGTCCACCGCACGCATCCAACCTGAGTAGAGCCTCTCCCTCTCATCCGGCGTCATTCCAGGGCGAAACTCCCGCTCCTGACGCCATCTCGCCGCGACATCATCCCTGCTGCTCCACATTCCAACGCCCAGGCCTGCCAGATACGCCGCCCCCAAGGCTGTGGTCTCTATGGTCTCCGGTCGCCTGACCGGCACTCCAAGGATATCTGACTGGAATTGCATGAGGAAGTTGTTGCGCACGGCTCCTCCGTCGACTTTCAGGTAGGCCAGGCCAATTCCGGAGTCCCTCGCCATCGCCTCGAGCACGTCCCTGGTCTGATAGCAGATTGCTTCGAGCGCCGCCCGGACCATGTGTTCACGGCCTGTGCCCCGGGTGATTCCCACTATAGTGCCCCGAGCGTACGGATCCCAGTGAGGTGCCCCGAGCCCTACGAAAGCAGGTACGATGTACACCCCGCCGGTATCCGGCGCCTGCATGGCCATCTCCTCTGACTCTGCCGCAGATTCGATGATCCTGAGGCCATCCCTGAGCCACTGCACCACGGCGCCGGCTATGAAAACGCTGCCTTCCAGAGCGTACTCCACCTTTCCGTCGATTCCCCATGCGATTGTGGTGAGAAGGTTGTTGCTTGATTCCACGGCGCTCGCGCCGGTATTCATCAGCATGAAGCACCCGGTTCCGTATGTGTTTTTCGCGGCGCCGGGCGCGAAACACGCCTGCCCGAAAAGGGCGGCCTGCTGGTCTCCGGCAACTCCGGTGATCGGCGCCTCCGAGCCAAGCATCTGTGGAGCGCAGTGGCCAAATCGGCCGCTCGAAGGCCTCACCTCCGGCAGCATCGAGCGGGGTATATCAAGCAGCCTCAAGATCTCCTCGTCCCATTCGAGCGTATGGATGTTGAACAGCATCGTGCGGGATGCGTTCGAGTAGTCGGTGGCATGCACCCTGCCGCCTGTAAGGTTCCAGATCAGCCATGTATCAATGGTGCCGAAAAGCAAGTCCCCTCGGTCTGCCATGGCCCTGGCGCCTGCGACGTTGTCAAGAATCCACTTGACCTTGGTGCCCGAGAAATAGGCGTCAACCACCAGGCCAGTCTTGGATCTGATTGCACTCGCTTCACCAGCGGCAATCAGGTCATCACAGCACGGGGCTGTTCGCCTGCACTGCCAGACGATCGCATTTGCAATGGGGCGGCCAGTGGTCCGATCCCACACCACAGTGGTCTCTCTCTGATTGGCGATGCCCACTGCTGCGAGATCACACGCAGAGACGCCAGAGCGGGAAAGCGCCTCCCTGGCCGCTTCCAGCTGACTCTCCCATATCTCAGCCGGGTCGTGCTCAACCCAACCCGGTCTCGGATAGATCTGCCTGAACTCACGGCTCGACATCCCGATGTTCCTGCCGTTTTCATCGAACAGGATGGCCCTGGAACTCGTCGTGCCTTGATCAAATGCCAAGACGTATCTCCCCATGTGTTCAACCTCCATAGCTGCCACACAGGCAGCCTGCGTGATTCCACAAATAGAAAAGCCCTCCCAGGGGCCGGCCAATGGCTCCGCCCGTGGTAGGACTATCTCCAACTCTCCGTCCTAGTTATGCAGTTCGATGAGATGCCTTAGTAGTCACTGCCCCATGCCATTGGAGAGATGCCAGCACGGACATTCCCCTCTGCCGCTATTGTAGCACAACACGCAGTGAAACGTCCGCGGTTTGAGCGCACCTTGTGTAGAGCGCATCTCGCCGTACGTTATCCGACCCGTTCCCAGAGAAGCCTTCCGCCATCTATCATCGTCCGGACCGCGCCCTTTCCGAACAGATGGCTCAGGCAGGCGAGGACCCCTGCGTGGTACAGGTAGTAGACCCCGGGGTTCGGAATCCGAGCGTTCCCGCCTGCCGCCCTGCACAGCCTGTCCACAATCTCCTGTGAACCAGCAGGGCCTTCCACAAGGGCGGCAAGCACGCTCTCTATGGTTGCCTCTGCGATTCCCAGGTTCTTATCCGCCAGGTCCGTCCCACCGGGCACCCCGTGGCCTGGCACAACTATATCGAACGCGAGTTCCTTGAGCCTAGCATGGGATGCCATCAGTGCAGTCATGTTAGTGTTGTAGGGCACAATGAACTTGCCCAACACCTCGGGCGCGAACACTGCATCGCCGGCAAACAGCACGGCGCCAGCGGCGATCCCAACCGATCCGGGGCTGTGACCTGGCAACGAGTAGACTGCGAACTCGACGCCGCCCACCGACATCGGCCCATCCACAAATCTGCCTGCAACAGGCGCCGGCTGGGCCATGAGAAACTTGCCCTGCATCTCAGTCCATGGCGCCGCCCCCGAAAGGAGCATGCACGTCTCAAGCGTGGTGTGTTCCACGAAAGCGGACTCCACCGCTGACACATACACCGGTGCGCCCGTCTCCTTCACGATCGCGGCGCATCCCCCAATGTGATCTGCATGGGAATGCGTCAGCAGAATCCCAACAAGCTCGTGCCCAGATTCGCGAACAGCGCGCGCGAGCGCCTTCCCTCGATCCCGGTCACCGCCCGCATCCACCAGAAGTGCAGACCCATCGGACACTATCACTCCGCTGTTCGGATTCCCAGGCACGTAGAATACGCCATCTCCAAGAGGAACTAGCTCAGCCGAACGGCTCAAACCGATCACGCTCCCTGTTCAAGTGGACTCACCTACCCGATCAAGGCCTGCGTCCCAGCCTGCCCGAGGGATCTGCCTGCGCATGCCCTCGCATGCCCTCGCATGCCCATGTCACTTCGCTTCCGTCAGCGCGTTCTCCACTGCTTTGAGATATGCCTTAGTCGTGATGGTTGCACCACTGACAGTGTCCACCTGAAGCGATTGGGCTTCCATGATTGACCTCACTACATCCTCGGCGAATTTGGGCGTAGCGAATCGGATACCCCGAAGGATACGGATGTCGGTTACCCTTCCTGATGACACGGTGACCTTGACCTCATTCGACCATCGGCCCGCCTGATGGCGCCCTGTGTATACCCCGTCCTTGAGTTTGGAGAAGTCCAAGACGCCGATGGGAAGGTTCCTGCCGGCTTCGAGCCCCGACTTAAGGAATATGGCGCCTCCCAAACGCAGGGCAACTAGTACAATGGCAACTCCCAACACCACCTTGAGCACTACCTTGATCACCTTATCCTCTCCCTCCGATCATTGGATAGTATCCACGCGCACGCCCTCGGCGGCGAGAAAGCGATCCTTGAGTCCCTTGGTAACGCAAACTGACGACCCGGCATCAATGAAAATCGCCTCGGCGCCGTCAAACCCCCTGATAAGCTCGAGCCCTCTTCTCAGCCCGGCTACGAACAGCATGGTCGACAGCGCGTCAGCTATCATGGAGCTGTCCGCAACCACCGTGACGCCTACCAGCCCAGCCTTTGCCGGGTATCCGGTAGACGGATCGAGGATATGATGCCATCTGTTTCCGCAGCCGTCTATGAAGTATCGCTGATAGTCGCCGGATGTCACCACTGCCTTGTCTTCCACAGATACAAGTCCGATCAGTCCGTTATCCTGCCTGGGGTGCTGTATGCCGATGCGCCACGGCGAACCGTCAGGTTTGGTCCCCAATGCCACCACATTGCCTCCTAAGTTTACGAAAGCTGACGAAACGCCGTGACCCCTGAACACCTCGGCTAACCTATCGCCCGCATAGCCCTTGCCTATGCCGCCGAGGTCGATGGACTGCCCAGGCCTGCGAAGCCCGGCGGTTCTTTCCTCGGGATCAAGCGCCAGATCGGTGTAGTTCACCAGAGAGAGAACCCGCCTTATTCTTGAGTCCTCTGGCGGACCTGATGCACCCGCACCGATGCCCCACAGGTCGACAAGGGGCCCAATAGTGACGTCAAACAGACCATGGCAGACCCCTGAAAACTCGGCAGCACGCGATAGCACTTCGAATGTCTCAGGGCTGAGTTCTTCGCATGACCTTCCTGCAGACCTGTTTATCGCGCTTATCTCGCTTCCGGGAACAAAGCGGCTGAACATGCTCTCTAGCCGCGCAGCCTCGCGCTCGACGGCCTTAAGAGATTCCTCCGCATGTTTGCCGAAGGCTCTGTGCGTAATCACCGTGCCCATCCCAAAGCTAGTGGATTCCACCGCGAAGGACCTAGCCAATGGCAACGCCTGCTTCCCATCTGCCCCATGCTTCTGCGTTCTATTCGGGATTTCTGGGTCAACACCTTTCGGCGGGTGATCAGGGCCTATCACAGTCCCTATGGGCGCCAAGGCGCGCCGTCTGGCATGTGAGAACAGAAAGGAGGAAGGACAGCAGCCCTCGAGCCCCACATGTGATTCCCGGCTGCGACCCGCGCCTTACCCCAGAGCGCGAATCAGCATAGACTACCCATGGACTCTGCAAGGAGGCGCCTCAATGCTCACACCAAGCCTGGAAGATTATCTGGAGGAATCATACAGGCACCTCGAAGCGCATGGCATCGTGCGGCCCAAGGATCTAGCCACCAGGCTGCACGTATCCATGCCGTCTGTCACCAAGGCGCTCCAGAAGCTGAGTGAACAGGGTTTTGTGGTGTATCGATCACGCAAGGACGTGACGCTAACCGGGAAAGGCATAGACGTAGGACGCTACCTGGTGAGCCGAAACCGGGTTCTCCAGGATTTCCTGAGGGTTATCGGAAGCACTCTGAACATAGAGTCCGAGGTGGAGGCGATGGAGCACTACCTGAGCCCTGAGACAATCGATAGGATCGCGTTTCTCACCCAGTTCCTTATGCAGCCAGGCCAGGCGCAGGAATTTCGGCGATTGTGGGAAACCGCGCGCCAAACCGAAATGTGCACCCGGCCGTGAAGCCTGACGCGGCGCCGGCGTTCGCGCCGCCCGCCGGCCGCTTCACCGCACCATTCCCGCCCAACGTGCAGCCAACGTCAGTGCAGAACAGGCCCCGACTGCCACCGAGAGCGGGATGATGACAGATAAGAGAGTCCACTTCAGGCTCCTTGTCTCCCGAGCGATGGTCAGTATCGTCGTACTACAGGGGAAATGCAGAACAGAGAAGAGCATGGTATTGAGCGCGGTGAACCAGGTCCATCCGTTCGCCGTCAAGGTCCCTGCAAGGAATGCGGAATCGCCCACATCCACGAGGCTTCCCCGGGAAAGGTATCCCATGGCCAGTATGGGCAGGACAATCTCATTCGCTGGCAGGCCCAGAATGAAGGCAGTGAGGATCAGGCCGTCCAATCCCATTGCTGTGGCCACTGGGGTCAGAAACCGGGCCGTGTGACCAATGACACTGCACCCGTGGATACTGACATTGCCCAGGATCCACACGACTACCCCTGCTGGAGCCGCAACTACCACCGCTCTCCTGAGAACGAGCATGGTCCGGTCGCGCAGAGACCTCACAAGGATATTGGATACCTGAGGTCTTCTGTATGATGGCAGCTCCAGGATGAAAGATGACGGCACTCCGCACAGCAACGTTTTCGATAGGACCCATGACACCGCGAAAGTGGCCATTATGCCCAGCAGCACCATAGCCACGACCACAAGCGATGAGACAGCCGGGCACAATCCAGGACGCGCCAACCCAATGGCCATGAATGAGGCCAGGGTTATCAATGTGGGGAAGCGTCCGTTGCACACTGCGAAGGTGTTGGTGATGATGGCGATCAGCCTCTCCCGCGGTGAATCGATGATTCGGCATGCCATTACCCCTGCTGCGTTGCATCCCAGGCCCATCGCCATGGTCAGGGCCTGCTTGCCGTGGGCGCCGCTCTTCCGAAAGAACCAGTCGAGGTTGAAACTGACTCGCGCAAGGTACCCCAGATCCTCAAGGAGAGTGAAGCAAGGGAAGAAGATGGCCATCGGCGGAAGCATGACAGCTACCACCCAGGCGAGAGTCCTGTAGCCCCCTAGCACCAGAGCGCCGTGAATCCATGCCGGGGCGCCTAGCCACTGGAACAGCTCAGTGAGCCGAGCCTCGACCCAGAAGAGCGCAGCCGCCAGAACCTGGGACGGGTAGTTGGCCCCTGCCACAGTGATCCACAACACCGCTCCCAGCAGGACGATCATTATGGGGAACCCGAAAATCTTCGACGTGAGGACGTTGTCCAGCCTGCTATCTATGTCCGGCCCCACCGTCGCGGTCTTGCGAACACACTCCACTGCGACCGACTGCGCTCTCTGGTATATGTCTGACACCAGTTTGTCCTGGATGGTGAGGGCGTCCGACGGTTCTTTCATCCTGTCAATCCCCCTTGGGCAGCACCGTCCATGGTGGCGGCGCCGGAGCCCAGCCATTGAATGGCGCGCCACCGCGGATTTGCCATATTCGGGCCCTGCCATTGGCTCGTGAATACCCTCTCCAGCTCACCCAGGGCATCTTCAACCTCGCGCCGATACACAACGGTGCGAGGGACAGGGATCACCCGGCCTTCCGCCACGTCTGTCACGGTCTTCTTCAGTTCGCTAAGCCCCTGCCCGAGCCTGGCGGCGGTGAGCACCACAGGCGCCCCGAGCTCCCTGGCCAGCGCCTCTCCATCCACAGAAATGCCTTTTCGGTTGGCCTCGTCCACGAGGTTCACGCACACCACTACTTTCGCGGTGATCTCCATCACCTGCAGCACCAGATTCAGGTTTCGTTCCAGGCAGGCAGCGTCGGCCACAATCACTGTAGCACTGGGATTGCCAGTGCACAGGAAGTCCCGCGCAATCCTCTCCTCCTCGGAGTTCGCAAGAAGTGAGTAGGTTCCAGGCAGGTCCACAACTGTGAACAATAGCCCCTCAAACGTGAACGAACCGCGGGCTGCATCCACCGTTTTCCCTGGCCAGTTCCCAGTGTGCTGCCTAAGGCCGGTGAGCGCGTTGAAGACCGTGCTCTTTCCAGTGTTCGGATTCCCAGCCAGCGCGATGAGCCTGCTCGGCCGGGCGCTACTGCATACCGTCCTGCACACATTGGGCTCGCGTCTGTCGAGCCACCTCTCTTTCACATCGAACAACCGCCTCCACCTCCCGGATATCGCCGACAGTTATGCACGCTGCATCCTCTCCTCTCAGAGCGATCACCGCGCCCCTGATCAGAAAGGCGATGGGATCCCCCAACGGGCTGCGCCTCACCGCCGTGACCTCGGTTCCGGGAACAAGACCCAGGTCCAAGAGCCTCCGCCTGATGAGGCCTGTTGCAGATAGTGCGATGACCGACCCTTTAGTTCCTGCACGCAGATCCTTGAGGATGATGGCGTTCTGCAAAGCAACTACCCTCCCACAAGAATTCAAATGGGATCACTTAGCCGCGGCTAATTCCTATCATGATGACAGGTTATGAGCCAGACGCGGTTCTGTGCAGCATCCATTTGGCACTTTGGCATATAGCCGTTTGACACTCCGCATTCCCGCGCATCATTTCGCAGAATCTCACGGTCCGCATGTAGATGCTTCCAGCTTGGCATTTGGGGATGAGCCCCTCAGCCAATTCGGCGAAGGATCGGTGTATATGTTGGCGTCAAAGCCTGCAAGCCGAAGGAGTTGTGGCGCGTCAAGATCGTGGCGCGAATCCATCCCATGTTCAGCACCATCGAGCGTTCAATCGCTCGGTTCTCGCTGCAGCCCTGAGCTCGTTAGGCACTCTCTCTGCACCTGGGGCACTGCCTTGGCATCGCGGAAGGCAACGTCTCGCACGCCGTTTACAGCCGCTGATGCGGCTCCGTGGTTCTCAAGATTCCGGTCCCGCAGGCTGTCAATGTCGGCCAAACCAGCATTGTCGCGCGCTCAATGCCACTCAATTGGACATTGACCACGGGGTCAGTGTCCAATTGGTCGACATTGACGGTCCGACTTCCGCGGTCGAGGTTCGCGCAGATTCCATGACGCGCGCGGGCGATTTCCGAAAACACGTCTAGCTGCAAGTCAGCCGCGCCACATTATGCCATCATCCCGCCCTCTCGCGCGCAGTGTCGCCAATCTCGCCGGAACGCGCGTTTGGAGAGTCTCAATGCTGGTTTCCTCGACATGATCGACGTTTCACGGTCGATTTCATCGACATTGACCTCCATCCTCCGGGGTTCAAGGGGTTGAAGCGATCTCATGTCAATGCCGGAATCGCCGGCATAGCTTCCATATACGATTTTGTGGTCGCCCGAACAGATGAACAGACCTTCGCTTGCATTCCAGAGGGCACGTTTGTCCGAGCTTACG
>JAYFQW010000005.1 GCA_034926675.1 Clostridia bacterium
CGGTGAGCGAGTTCAGTGAAAGCTACCATCTCAGAGCCGACCGGCAGGAGTCCGGCGTTGCATTGCTCAAGAAGGCCGGATGCAGAGGGTTCGTCTTTCCCGCTGCCAACGGCTGGGTAACGGTACTGCCGGAATCGGAGCCGTTTCAAGTCTGCGAGCCGGTGATACGGGCCAATGAAGGACTCCTTGTGTACTATTGGCACCCCGAAGACCATGGCTGGGGATTCAGCATCTATCAGCAGGATGTGCAGGTGTGCAACTATGCCGACATGTGGTGTGAAGGCGACGAAGGCGACAGCCGATCGGAACTAGATTTGGACCTTCTTGCGAGCCTTGCTGCAAGCGTGGAGCATGCCGATGACGGCCCGGCGGCGAGGATCAGGCATCTGCTCGAAGGCGATCTCGATGTCGACGACCCTGCCTACGAATTCGCGCGCCTGCTGGGACTTGCCAACTACGAGTGGACCTCATACATGTATATGGCAGACGACTACGACGAAGCATCGTTTCCTGGGGTAGTACGGGTGGGATAGTGGGTCCCAGCTCTTGACCGCCCTTCAAGGCGTACTTCGAGGGCTTCGCGGAGAGGGCGGATCCGTCTTCGGGAGCCCTCATCATTCGCCAAATGTAGCCGGCAGGTTGATCTGAAGCGCGGCGCAGACGGGCCGGGGCTGAATGATTGGAGCGTGTCGTGCTACAGGTACGACGCTCTGAATAAGCCAGTGGCCAGCGTCGCGAACTACGAGTACGACGCGCTTGGGCGCAGGGTGAAGGCAGTTGAAGGCGGAGCAACCACAATAGCGCTGCACTGCGGAAACGACATCGTTTACGAGGTCCGCACAGCGTTGCGTACGTCGGGTCCGGGTTCCTCCGGATCTGCGCAGCCATCGGGTTCGGGAGCTAGGGCAGACGCTGCCTCGGGTGGGATAATCATAGTTGATCCCATCGGCCCAACATCTGAGGATCCACCGCCGCCTCCCCCGCCCGAGCCGCCCGAGCCACCTGCGCCGGAGTACGATAGAACCGTTACGTGCTGCCTCGTGCTGAACGGGAAATACCTGGCCAAGGTGGTGCGTGAGAACTCGGATCCTGCTCAGACCTACTTCTGTCACACCGACATGGTCGGCTCGATCAGGGCGATCACCGACTCCACAGGCCAGGTCGTCGCGAGGTTCGAGTAGGAACCGTTCGGGTTGCTTACGATGTCGACAGGCCCGATGGCCAGCGGAGCCCACAGGTTGACCGGGAAGCCCGAGGACGGCGCCGCCAAGCTCTACTACTTCGGGGCGAGGCACTATGACCCTCAAATCGGGCGGTTCATAGGCAGAGACCCGGCGAAAGACGGGCCGAACTGGTATGCTTACGTAAGCATGAATCCTATTGCGTGTGTAGATCACGATGGACTGCGCGAGGCTATGGGTGCCGACTTGCGTGAAGAAAGGGACCTGTGTCAGCAGGAGAGGTTCGCGTCACAGGCTACAGACGCGTTCGTGAACGCAGCACTTGATATGGCAGAGACTAGATTCGGTACGTTTACGGCGCCGGTCACCCAGGCACGCTATGGAATACGGTAGTCTCGCTGATACCTTGGTTAAGAGACAGTGTCGATTGCACTGGGCTGGTGATAATAGCTGGCCGCCAGGCAGGCATTCCGATTCCAGGACCGCTGAGCACAGCGAGTATCGCCGGAAGTCCTTTTTTCACCAGTGTCACTGGCGGCTACAAACTGGGTGACGTCACGATCCTAGACTGGGAGGGAGATGGGAAACCCAATCATGCGGCGATTTACGCAGGTGATGGCAATTGGGTATGGGCCTCGAGCGCAGAAGGTGTACGCAGGGTGATCTGTGTCGACTCGAAGAACCCGGGAGAGTACCTGGAAAACTGGCGCGCGACCGAAGCGGCCCTCTCCAGCCCGACCTGTTCGACGCACTACAGGCTGAACTTCGGGTACATATGTCGCCTCAGATCGTGAGACGGCTAACCTAAAGCAGCATCCAGCGGAGGTGACCCAAAGTGGTGACGAAGAGAGATCTCCTAGTTGCTCTGATTCTCGCGGCTCTGTACTACCCGACATACTATGTGGTATATGGAATGACCTCTTCGGTCTTGTGGCCAGAGGGCCCGATACAGATTGGTGCACTGGCAGCAGGGCTCATTATCGGCTTAGCTGGAGCTTCACTGGGACTACGGCCTGCGTGGAAAGTGCTTATGTTGCCACTGGTGGCTGAAGCACTTGGCTTGATAGTGAACACCGTCATCTTCAAAGGGCTAGATATTTGGCGACAAGCCATATATGGAAGCGTTGAGGGAGGTGTGGGCCTGCCAATAGCTCTGTGGTGGCATTCCTGCGGTTTTCTGATCGCATCGGTGGGGTCTGGAACTGCCGTGATGATCAAGGCAGTGGCTGATCATCTTCGATGAGATGCTCTTCGTATTCCGTTGCCGGTGGCTTGGATTGCACTGACTTGAGCCGGCAGCGTTGATGTAGCAGGAGTGCAAGTGTCAGAACGCTATGATCTTGAGAGGCAATCGCGGGATGGAAGTGGACCTTCAGTGTACATCGTATTAGGCGCCTTTCAAGGACCGCTGCATGCAGGGACGGTTCCATCATCATAGACGACGCCGACACTCAAGGAGTGGTACAGGAGGCGCAGGAAATGGGTGTCAGTATCAATGAAGCGTGGAACAAGACCCTTATTCCCCACGTAGGCGGGCACTGTTCGGAGTACTACAGTCTCGTAGCAGCCCAACTAAACGAGGCCTACCGGTCCTACAAAGCTGCAGAACTGATGCACATGGCATGGACAGCCGACCAAATGAGGACAGAACTGCAAAGAGTGGTCTCCATCATCCAGCAGGCCGTCATCTCAGGCAAAGTGCGAATGTACAAGTGGTGCTACTGATCCGAGCCATGAAAGTAGCTGACCGATCAAAGGAGGAAGCTTGGCATGGGAGTTTACTACGTATGGCGTCGTGTTACGAACAGCAGCACCCGTTTCTTCCAGTGCTACCTTGAGGAATATCCTGAGTGGGAGGAAGTTGGATGGCAGATGGCCTGGAAGATAAAGCAGACCATTCCGAGCCCTGTGAGGTATCATGCCCAGAACATGGTGCAACCCGATGACTTTCCTTTCACAGGCAGCACCGCATTTCTGGTGTCGGGCAAAGTAGTTGAGGTGTTCAAGCGTCTGGGCGTGTCCGGGATCGATTACTATGACGCCGAGGTCGTCCGCCCGAACGGCGAGATCGTGAAGGGGTATGCCCTACTGAACGTACTCACGACCGTCCCGTGTATGGACAGAGAGAAATCGGTCTTCACAGTGAGGGACTGGGGCACTCATCAGACCTGCGATGTTGAGCGTCTGAGTGTTGATGCCAGCAGGGTGCCGCCGGACACTTTGGTTTTCCGCCTTCTTGAGGATGTGACGATGGTTGTTGTGCATGACAGTGTCAAGCGAGCGCTGGAGGACGCCGGCGTGACCGGAATTAGATTCGTGCCCACACTCAATCCAGAACCAGATTCCGCAAGCGACGGCGTCGGCGACTCCAGCCCGGCCTCAGTTGCACTCCCTGAGAGGGCGAGCAGACGGGAGGCCGCGAAACGACCGCTTGACCAGATGATGGAGTCCGTTCGCATCATGTTTGCCGCTACGGAAGAGGGGCATGAGTTCTTTGAGGCGGTGATAAACGGCAGGTTCTTCGAAGCCGCCAGAATAGCCGACACTATGACTGAAGAGGACCTCTGGGGTTACCTCATGAAAGTATGCATGCACGGTCCAGACCTGAGAGTCTACTCGTTCTGGGTCGCCAGGCTGTTGGCCGAGGAGAAGGCCGCATACCACTTCTGGGCAGCGGTTCAGTTCGTGCAGCTG
This sequence comes from Clostridia bacterium, assembly GCA_034926675.1. NCBI lineage: Bacteria > Bacillati > Bacillota > Clostridia > Clostridia bacterium. Next base: position 3,876 of record JAYFQW010000005.1, read on the forward strand.
CTTCCCGATTTCGAAGGGGGATTCTACCTCAGCATCTTCCATCTTCGCAGGGCCATGGAGCTGGAGCCAGACCGCTTCAGCTCCATGCGCCTCGCTTTCCGCCTGTATGGAACCGTGAACGAAGGGGCGTATCCCCGAAGCGAGGCCCTGCGACTCGGCCGCGAGGTCATGCAGTTGGACCCGGACGACGACGAAGTGGTCGAGAGAATGAGGTCGCTGGAGAACCCTCAACCCAATCAGAGATCAGACGAGGATAAGGATTCGTTGCGTTCCCTGGTGGACCGCATTACGGGTCTGATCGCTGCTCAAAGCTACTCATCTGATCAACGTCGCTTCCTCAATGCGCTGCTCAGCATCGAGCCTGCGGAGGCGGCGAAGCTCGGCGACGCTATCGGCGGCGAAGGCGTACGTAATGCGCTGGCTCTCTTCGCCAGCGTGCAATGCGACGTGCTCGCTTATGGCTACTGGGTGTCCCGACTGCTTCGGAGAGAGAATGCCCAGGACCACTACGAGGCTGCCAGACAGCTATCGGCGAACACTTGGGCTATGACCGGCGCCCACACCGTCAGTCTGTTTCATGCACGCAGGGCTCTGGAACTGGATCCCGAAAACGACGAGTATCGGCAACTGGCGCTCAGCCTGTCCGATAAGGCGCCTGAAGGGATCTTTCTCGGGCGGACGACTGGTCAATAGGGTTTCAGGGCGAGACTGGCAAGCGTAATCTAGCCTGGACAGGCGGCATGCATATGGCTGAGTGCTCTAGATCACTCAGCGCAAGCGCTATCAGATGGGCTCTGGAGTCGAAACATCCAACATACCAGGGATACGACATCGTGGGCAGGCTGCTCTGGAGCGCTGTACAAACGGGTCCGGGGTTCGGCGACTGGGCCGCATCATGGCACAAGTACGACGCTCTGGATAGAGTGGAGGCCAGCTGGGCATACAGGCAGGCAAGCACCTGGGACAAGACTTCGTACGAATACAGCCTGCACTTTGAGAAACCAACTTCGATGACTATGCCCGGGACCGGACGCCCCGAACCGAAGCATGTGTAC